>CACZSY010000018.1 GCA_902783965.1 uncultured Lachnospiraceae bacterium | reverse complement strand
TTTTTTTTTTTTTTTTGAGCCGATAGTCAGATAATGAATCAAAGAATGAATGGAGATGTGAAAAGTGAAGGATTATTACAGGGTAAGAGCTCTGATAGATCTGGATGCTGTTTATGAAAATCTTAAGACTGAGAAGGAAAGCCTTCCGCAGGGGACTCTGCTGATGGCTGTTATAAAGGCTGACGGGTACGGACACGGAGCGGTTCCGATAGCGAGATTCGTTGACGGTCTTGTTGACAAATATGCCGTTGCCACCATAGAGGAAGCTATGGAACTCAGGAATGCAGGAATAGACAAGGAGATACTCATTCTAGGAGCCGTCAATCCGCATTATTATGAGCTTCTGGTGACAAATGACATTTCCCAGACGATCTTTACGTATGATTCCGCTAAAAAGCTTAACGAAGTGGCGCTTGAACACGGAAAGAAAGCGAAGATCCATATCAAGCTCGATACGGGAATGGGAAGGATAGGATTCAGATGCGACAAAGAAGGCCTTGAGGAGATCGTTAAGATAAACGGGCTCTCAAATATAGAGATAGACGGGACCTTTACCCACCTTGCGAGAGCCGACGAGACAGATAAGGATTTCAGCAGAAAACAGTTCGGCCTTTATATGACAATGGTCGATGAGATGAAAAAAGCGGGAGTGGAGCCGGGGATAAGGCATATCGCCAACAGTGCTGGGATCATAGATCTGCCGGAATTTGCCCTCGATATGGTAAGGAGCGGGATCTCCACATACGGTCTTTATCCGTCTGAACAAGTGGATCATGAAAATATAAAGCTTAAGCCTGCAATGTCGATAAAGACCTGCATAACATATATTAAAGAGGTGGATGAGGGAACCGGAATAAGCTATAATTCCACCTTCGTCACCAAAAGAAAGACAAGGGTCGCGACTGTACCGGTGGGTTACGCCGATGGATATTCAAGGGCTCTTTCCTCAAAAGGCCATGTGCTGGTCGAAGGGAAAAAGGCGCCGATAATAGGCAGGATATGCATGGATCAGTTCATGATAGATGTTACCGATATCGAAAATGTTACGACCGACAGCGTGGTGACTCTTCTGGGAGTTGACGGAAACGAGAGTATAAGCGCAGAGGAGATATCGGCGCTTGCGGGATCGTTTAATTATGAATTTGTCTGCGTGGTGGGAAAGAGGATACCGAGGGTCTATTATTCGAAAGGGCAAAAGGTTGGAACCTACGATTTCTATGACTGCGCGCATTACGGACTGGATCTTAACTTTTAATAGATAATCTGAATAAAACCATGGTAAAAGGGGATAATTATTTATGAATTAAACAGACAGGGGTATATAATAATGGTGGTAAAAAGAGGGGATATATACTATGCAGACCTGCGTCCGGTAGTGGGATCGGAACAGGGCGGAGTAAGACCTGTGCTGATAGTGCAGAATGATACAGGCAACAGACACAGCCCTACGGTCATCTGTGTCGCGATAACATCAAGGATGAACAAGGCGAAGCTGCCTACGCATGTGGAGCTTTCGGCCAGTGAGTACGGGATAGTAAAGGATTCCGTTATACTGCTCGAACAGATCAGGACGATCGATAAGACAAGATTAAAAGAAAAAGTCTGTCATCTTGACGACAATGTATTAAAGAGGATCAACAAGGCTTTACAGATAAGTCTTTCCCTGGATACATAAAAGATGAGGGACATGACGAAGAATGGAGGAAACATGCCGGATAAAGAAAGCCCTCTGGTGGGGCTGCTTATCTTTTTGCTGCTTATGGTCATAAAGGCTGTGATCTCGAAGATCAAAGCCTCCATAAGCTATATCAACGAAAGAGAGGTCAGAAAGAAAGCCGGGCAGGGCGATGCGGATTCGCAGACCCTTCTTGAGCTTCTTTTAAGACCTGAGGAATACATATTTGCGATAGACATAGTAATAACGACTTTGAGCGTGCTTTTCGGTATACTTTATTTTGAATACCTGCACATGCCTGTCCTCGTTTTCTGGGATCGTATATCGGGGCATACGGTTGTTGCGGTCGGGCTTGAAGTCTTAACTGTATTCATCCTGATCCTCCTGGTCTCGCTTTTCGGAAGCCTTATACCGAAAAAACTTGCCAGAAGGAATGCCGAGGCCAGGGCTTACAGGACGGTCAATCTGATGAAAGGACTGGTAAAGCTTCTGCGTCCGCTGACATTTTCCATGCAGGTGGTGATGAACGCGATCATCAGACTGCTGGGGATAGATCCGTCGGAGCTTGTCGATAACGTGACTGAAGAAGGCATTATGAGCATGGTCAATGAAGGTCATGAACAGGGCGTCCTTGAAGCGAATGAGGCCGAGATGATCTCCAATATATTTGAATTCGACGAGAAAGAAGTCTGCGACATCATGACCCACAGGAAAAAGATCATCGCGGTCAGCAGTGAGATGAGCCTTGATGAAGCACTGAAATTTATGCTCGATCACAATTTTTCAAGATTTCCTCTTTATGAGGGGGATCTCGACAACATAACGGGGATCGTTCATATCAGGGACATCACGAAGGAACTTGTCGATAATAAAGAGAGCAGAAAGACTTTGAAGGAGCTTTCGAGAAGACCTCATTTCGTTC
>CACZSY010000017.1 GCA_902783965.1 uncultured Lachnospiraceae bacterium | reverse complement strand
CTCTCATTTTTATTGATCATCCTGATCCTGTTGTGACCGTCTTCAATGATGATCCGGCATCCCTTGTTAAGAGCGCCCGCCATAACGGCAATGTTTCCGAGAAAATGGTCATGTCTGGTTCCCGTAGCTCCCAAAAGCCTTATGCTGCGGTATCCATATTCCATAGCCAGATTTACGGCAAGCTCCGTATCCGTATAGTCCTTTTCAGGATTGAATCTGTAGATCTTTGACTTATGGGCATTTTCACTCAAAGGAGTTTTAGCCGAATCAAAGTCCCCACAGATCACATCCGGAACGATCCCAACGCAAGTCAGGGCATCAAGTCCCGAATCTGCCGCGATAAGAAGATCATAACCGTCTTCTATCGCTCTTTTCAACACTTTTTCATCTATGGTACCGCCGGAAACTATAAGACAGATCTTTTCCGTTCTTTTTTTATTTTCAGTAGCACATTTTTCCAATTTCTTTTCTCTTTCTTCGCCTTCGGTGTTCTTTAACCCTGACACTGCCCGTTCAATATTTCCAGGAAATCTCTTGTATTCTTCGCTGCGTCGCCCTTAAACACCGCCGAACCGGCAACTATAACATTGGCGCCGGCTTCAAGGACAGTCCTTACGTTATCTTTGGTTATTCCGCCGTCGACCTCGATATCTATTTTTCTTCCGCTTTCATCGACCATCTTTTTAACCCTGCGTATCTTTTCGGTCACGGCATCAATATATTTCTGACCGCCAAAGCCCGGATTTACGCTCATGACAAGTATCATGTCAAGGCTGTCCATCACGTATTCAAGACAGTCTTCATGGGTTGCAGGATTCAGCGCGACCGCTGCTTTTACCCCTGCCGCCTTAATGCTTTGCAGAGTTCTGTGCAGATGTTTCATGCTTTCGGCATGAACGGTTATTATATCGGCTCCGGCTTTCACAAAATCAGCGATATATCTGTCCGGCTCCTCTATCATAAGATGCACGTCGAAAACCTTGTCCGTACATTTTCTTATCGAGCTTATAACCGGCATTCCGAAAGAAATGCTCGGTACAAACATACCGTCCATCACATCAATATGTATGAACTGCGCTCCGGCCTCGTCTATTGTCTTAATCTCTTCTCCCAGCTTTGAAAAATCCGCCGAAAGGATCGAAGGTGCAAGATAATTCATCAGTATTTCCTCCTGGTATTCTCCAACTCATCATATATCTTAACATAGCTTTCATATCTTACCGGATGTATCTCTCCGTTCTCCACGGCTTCCTTGACGCGGCAGTCCGGTTCATTGATATGTACGCAGCCGGCAAACCTGCATTTTCCGTTATATTTACGAAATTCCGGAAAAAAGCTTTCAAGGTCCTGTTTTTCAAGCCCCTCAAGATAAAGCGAGGTAAATCCCGGCGTGTCACAGATAAATGTCTCATCATCTATGCCAAAAAGCTCCGAATGCCTCGTCGTGTGTTTTCCTCTGTCGATCTTCTCACTCAGACCGCCCGTCTGCATATTGCTTTCGGGGTTGATCAGATTGACCATTGAACTTTTTCCCACACCCGAAGGTCCCGCAAGAACAGTCGTCTTTCCCTTAAGCCTTGCTGCAAGCTCATCTGTACCTTCCCTTGAATAAGTGCTTGTGATAAGGACATCATAACCTGCCATGGAATACATCCTCTTTAATTCCAAAGCCTCTTTCTCATCCGAAATATCGCATTTATTAAAACAGATAAGACAGTTTACACCCTGCCTTGCCATGCTGATGAGTAATTTATCCAATAAATTTAAATTAGGCGTTGGTTTTTTGATTGCAAAAATAACCAGCGCCTGATCTATGTTGGCAACCGCCGGCCTTACTAAGACATTTCTTCTTTCAAGTATAGAAGTAATGTTTCCGAGGTGTTTTTCCTCGTCTAAAATCTCAAATTCAGTCTCGTCTCCCACAAGCGGTTTGATGGACTTCTCTCTGAAGATTCCCTTAGCCTTACATTCGTACACACCGCCCGAAGCGGTATGTACGTAGTAAAAGCCTGCTATGCCCTTTATTATTTTTCCTGTCATTTAAAACCTTCCAGTATACCTTTATTTATGGTATCAGACAGTCGTCTTATTCGTATATCTCGATCGGTGAATCAACCGAAATATCTGCCGATACCGATATCTTGGTTCCGTTAAGCGAATACTCAAATTCAAGCTCCCTCGCCTTAGGAGGATTGCTCTTGTCCGTTCTTCTTACGGTAAATGAGTATGAATATCCCTCAGCCGCGAAGCTGTCATAGTTGCTCTCAAAGCTGTTCTGGAATACTCTGCTGTTTCCGTCATGAACCTCAACCTTAATGATTCCGGCATATATACCCTGCTGTTCCTCTCCTTCAGGAGCGAGCGGAGTAAACGGATTATCCGAACCCTTAACGCTTACATTGACTGTCCATTCATACGCAACAGGTCCCGGAGGCGGTGTTGGTGTCGGCGTCGGGGTCGGTGTCGGGGTTGGTGTCGGCGTCGGGGTTGCTTCCGGTCCGATGCTTAATCTGTAATCCACTGCCGAACCCTTTTCAACCTTATTTCCTACGCTTACTGCCTGGCTTACGATCTTTCCTTCAGGGATCGAATCATCATGAACCTCAGTCGGATTACCGAGTTTTAATCCCTTATCGGCAAGAACAACTTCTGCCTCTTCAACCGTCTTTCCGATTATCGAAGGAACATCAACAAGTACTTTCTTGGCTCCTATGCTTATGTATACTGTTACCTTTGTCAGCGACTTTGTAACATCTGAATCCGCTACAGGATCTGTTCTGATGATCTTGCCTTCAGCTATTCTGTCGCTGTAATCAAGGCTTTCGGATAACTCTACAGTATATCCTTCTTCCTCTAACATCGTCTTGGCTTCATCCACCGTATGTCCTGCAAGGTTAGGGAACTTGACGGTCTCTTCACCAATGCTTATTACAATATTAACTTCCTTGCCCGGTTCCAGTTCGGTTCCCGCAGCCGGATCCTGTCTGATGACAAATCCGTTAGGAACATTGGAGGTTTCTTCCGTAAATCTTGCCACAAAACCTTTCTTCTGGATAAGCTCTATCGCCTCGTCCTTTGACTTTCCTTCAACTGTTGGAACGGCAAGTGTTTCGACAGTCGGCTCAATGGTAGGTGTTGCGGTTGGAGACTGTGTCGGTGCCGGCGCTGTTGTAGTTACAGCCGAAGTCGTATTCTCAGGATTTGTCGTTTCCGATTTTTTATCAAATACACCCATTATGTAAAGTACGAAGAAAATGAGCAGCAGTCCTATGATGACCGCACATACGACAGCTCCGATCAGTGTAAGCTTTTCAAGCTTCGGATCGATCTCATCATCGCCGTCATCTTCGATAAGATCCTCATCTTCGTCTTCTTCCTCGTCTTCGTCCTCATCCATGCCTTCCACATTAACCGCAGGAATGATAAGATCAGGTTCCTTCTCATCATCTGCCGATGACTGGGAAACTGTCTCGGTCTTGACCTCTTCCGGTTCAGGCTCCTTCGCGCCCGATGCGCCTGCCTGTATCTTCTTTAATTCCGCAGGCGTAAGTATTACCGTCTTAGCCTGATCGCTGAACGTATTGTTCATCGCAACGAAATCTGTGTCAGGCTCTACAAGAGATCTCTTAAGATCTACGATAAGCTCGCTTGCCGAAAGATATCTGCGCTCCGGCTTCTTCTGCATACATTTTCTTACTATCTTGTCTATGCTTATCGGTACCTTAGGATCCAGTTCCCTTAAAGTCTTGGCTTCGTTCTGTACATGGAGCAGCGCGATCGATACCGCGTTGTCGCCTTCAAACGGAACGGAACCGGATATCATCTCATAAATTGTAACACCGAGAGAATAGATGTCGCTCTTCTCATCGCTGTATCCGCCTCTCGCCTGTTCAGGTGAGATATAATGAACGGAACCCATCGCATTGCTTGTGATGGTATTGGAAGAAGTGGCCTTAGCTATTCCGAAATCCGTAACCTTGACCTTTCCTTCCTTGGAAATGATGATGTTCTGAGGCTTGATATCCCTGTGTATGATATGGTTCGCATGAGCTGCCTCCATACCCTGGGCAATCTGGATCGCTATGCCTATAGCCTCCCTTATCTCAAGCCTGCCCTTTCTCTCAATGAATTTCTTAAGGGTTATTCCCTCGATAAGCTCCATTACTATGTAATGAAGTCCCTCATCCTCCGCAACGTCATAGACGTTGACAATGTTCGGATGAGACAGTCCCGCTGCCGAACGGGCTTCCTGATGAAACTTCTCAACAAATTTTTTGTCGTCTCCATACTCAGGTTTAAGTATCTTTACTGCGACAAATCTGTTCAGCTTATGGTCTCTGGCTTTATATACATCCGCCATACCGCCTGAGCCGACCTTGCCGATTATCTCGTATCTGTCGCTGATAAACATCCCGGGCTTAATCATAAATTATCTTACCTTTCCTTATATCTATTCCATTAATATCATGATGACGCTTATATTATCCTTGCCGCCGTACTCGTTGGCTTTCGCCACAAGCTTAAGGCTGGTCATCACGATATCATTTCCGCCTTCTTTTACTATGTCCAGTATCTCCTGATCGTCTATCATGTTGGACAATCCGTCGGAACACAGTAATACGATGTCGCCGGGTGAAAGATTAACCTCAAAGAAATCCGCGGTAACCTCCCTGGCCGCGCCCAGCGCTCTGGTAATTATATTCTTGTTCGGGTGAAATCTTGCATTCTTTCTGTCTATCTCACCGTTTCTTACCATCTCTTCGACAAGAGAATGGTCTTCAGTAACCTGTCTGATATCATCGTTGATAACATATAATCTGGAATCACCGATATTGGCTACATACATATCATAATCAGAAATAGTCGCAGCCACAAAGGTTGTTCCCATTCCTTCAAGCTGTGAATCGGAAGCTGCTTTTTCCAGAATGATCCTGTTAGCCTGCGATACAGCCCTTTCAATTATGCTTATGGGAGTCTTGAGTTCCTGGTTGTCTCTTGCAAAATCAAGAACGGTCTCAACACATGTCTTGGACGCAAGGTCGCCCGCATTGTGTCCTCCCATTCCGTCTGCAACCACAAACAGATTAGGCAGATTTCCCAGCCTGTCTTCCCGGCATAGGACATAATCCTGATTAACCTGTCTTTTGGCTCCCACATCAGTGATAGAGTATGCCTTCATAATCCTACAGTACCTTTCCTTGTTCTCCTTCATCAATGTAGCTCTTTCGTAATTGTCCACAAGCCGCATTAATATCTGAGCCCATTTCTCTTCTAATTGTAACATTAATCTGATATCTTTCAAGTATATTTTTGAAATTCTGTATAAATGGGGGCTTGGAATGCTCGAATTTTCTCTCTTTTACGGCATTTACAGGTATAAGATTCACATGACACATCACATTTTTCTGCTTAAGACCGTTGATCAGCTTCATAAGTTCCATGGCGCACTTATCACTGTCGTTAAAATCCTTTATAAGCGTATATTCAAATGTTATCCTTCTTCCGGTCTTTCCATAATAATATGCCGCAGCATCCATAAGTTCTTTTATCGAATATTTTCTTGCTATCGGCATTATCTGTCTTCTCAGTTCATCGGTCGGAGAATGAAGCGAGATCGCAAGCGTTATCGCATAGCCTTCGTCCGCGAGCTCATATATCTTCGGGACTATTCCGCAGGTCGATACGGTTATATTTCTCCTGCCGAGGTTCATTCCGTTCTTATCGGAGACAAGCTCTATGAACCCTTTCAGGTTCTTATAATTGTCAAGAGGTTCGCCCGACCCCATGATGACTACATTGCTTATCTTTTCTTTTGTGTGGGCGGCTATCGTATAGATCTGTCCCGCCATCTCATAAAAGCTCAGATTCCTTTCAAGACCGTTAAGTGTTGATGCGCAGAAACCGCATCCCATACGGCAGCCGGCCTGTGATGAAATGCAGACGCTGTTGCCGTGTTCATATTTCATCAGCACGCTTTCTATAACATTACCATCGTAAAGCCTTAACAGGTATTTCCTGGTTCCGTCCTTTTCCGAGATCAGTTCTTTCAGTATCGACGGCCTTCTTATCTCATATCTTTTATTAAGCAGCTCCCTGAAATCCTTGGACAGGTTTGTCATCTCATCAAAGCTTCCAGCATATTTCGCGTGAAGCCATGAAAATATCTGTCCTGCCCGAAAAGCCGGCGCGCCGAGTTTCGTCATCTCTTCTTTAAGCTCATCAAGGCTCATTATGCCGATATCTTTCTTTTCTTCTGCTTTAATACTATTGTCCATTAATCAACCTCGCCCGTTCTTTATGCCGCTTTTTCGACCGGAAACGGATCGCGTTCTGTCTCCATATACGCTTTCCCGACCGAAAACGAACAGCGTTCTGTTTTATAAAGGCTTCCTGAATCGTGATATAAAAAAACCGTCCTGACCGTACTCATTGGGTTTAAGTTCAATATACCCTTTTGCGGTTGTTCCGCTTAAAAGCTCTTTCGGAAGAAATTCATCAAGGCTTTCCGGTACAAGACCTGTATTGTCTTTAATAAATTCAAAATTCTCTATATTCTCCCGTCTTGTATTGGTGCAGGTGGAATAGATGAGCGCCCCTCCAGGTTTTACATAACCGCTTACCACGGTCAGGATATCCTTCTGCAGCTTCGAGAGTTCTATCGAGTTTTCTTCCTTTGCTTTAAGCCTTATATCAGGTTTTCCGGACATGACGCCAAGTCCCGAACATGGAAGATCCGCGAATACAACGTCGGCCTTTTCGATCATCTTCTCATCGGCAGCAAGTGCGTCCCATACCTCAACCTTTATATTCTCCGCGTCCATTCTCCTTATATTTTCCTCTATGAGCGAAGCTTTATAAGATGTAAGGTCTCTTGCGACGACAAGACCTTTTCCTTTAAGAAACTCTGCTGCATACAGGCTCTTTCCTCCCGGTGCGGCGCATACGTCGAGTACCGTCATCCCCGGTTCTATCCCCGCGCATTCAACGCACAGCTGGCTGCTCTCATCCTGAACGTAGAAAAGTCCCTGTCTGAATTCTTCAAGCTGCGTAAGCCTGTCAACGCCTCTTACTGTAAGCGAATTATGGGCTATCTTTCCGTAAGCGACATCAAGTCCCTTACTTTTAAGCCTTTCGGCAAGTTCGTCGCGATCCGTCTTTAATGTGTCCGGTCTTATCGTCAGCTCATTTTTATTATTTCTGAGCGCTTCAAGGATCTTAACCGCTTCTTCCTTTCCATAATATTCGAGCCATTCGCGAACGACCCAACATGGAACCGAATACATGACCGACAGATAATAAATCTCATCTTTTCCATCAGGCATCACAGGTTCATCCTTCATCCGGCTTATATTTCTTAAGACCGCGTTGACAAATCCCGTCAACCCTGCGAAGCTCTTCTTCTTAGCGATCTTTACAGCCTCGTTTATCGCCGCGCTGTCCGGAACCCTGTCCATATACAGTATCTGGGCGGCGGACATCCTGATAAGATCTCTTATCACAGGCTTCATCTTATCATGTTTTACTTTTGAAAAATGATCAATGACGAAATCTATATAATAAACATTCTCAACAGTCGAAAAGATCAGGCTCTTATAGAACGCTCTGTCCTTTTTGTCAAGAAACTGATATTTATCAAAAAAACCTGCCATGACCAGATGAAGAGGTCTGTTATTCTCCAGGATCTCGATCAGACTTTCCAGTGCCAGACGCCTGATATTAATATTTTGTGTTTCCATATTATTTTGAGTTTTCATACATTTCCCGATCCAGTGTGTATTATTTCACCGACTGCAAAGATTTCTGCGAAATCTTCGCATAACACTTCTTTTTACACGCGTTCTTCAAACATATCCAGCGCTTTCACAGGGTAGCCTCTCAGGAACGCTCCGCAGTCCATGCATTTTTTGCCTTCCGGCTGGATCATATTTATCTTAAGCACGCCGTCTCCTGTAACCGTAAATATACTTTCCCTGTTAACTCCGGCAACAGTTCCCGCTCCTTTTTCAAACGCTTTATCAAAAGCTGTCTTAATTGATCCTTCAAGGCTTTTGTCATTTTTCTTAAGTATCATCTCATAAGCTTCTTCACGGCTTAAAGCGTCTGTATCCCAGATCTTTACATTTCTGCCGTTAAGCTTCGTATATGCTCCCGGCCACGGAGACACGCCTCTTATAAGTCTTTCTATCGAGGCAGCGCTCTTTGAAAAATCTATACTTCCGTCTTCTTTTTTAAGCATCCCTACATAAGAAGACTCAGCTTCATTCTGCTTTACGGGAACTATGCTTCCCGCTTCAAGTCCTTTCAGTGTCTCTATTAAAAGGTCTGCTCCGAGCGCGGCAAGTTTATCAAAAAGACTTCCTCCAGTTTCCTTTGGTGCAAGCTCAAGTTCCCTCTGCATCAGGATATCCCCGGTATCAAGTCCCTCATCCATCTTCATGATGGTGACTCCGCTGACCTTATCACCGTTAATGACAGCCCACTGAATAGGCGCAGCTCCCCTGTACTTCGGAAGCAGTGAGGAATGCACATTGATGCAGCCATACTTTGGCATATCAAGGATCTCTTTGGGAAGTATCTGTCCAAATGCGGCAACCACGATAACATCGAAATCAAGACCGCGTATGACCTCGATCTCTTCTTCATTTCTTATTCTTTTCGGAGTATAGACAGCGATCCCGTGTTCAAGCGCCTTTTCTTTTACCGGAGAACAGGTCATGTGTCCGCCCCTTCCCTTCGGTTTGTCGGGCTGGGTTATGACGGCGCTTATCTCATAACCGCTTTCTATCAGCTTATTTAACGATACTGCTGCAAAATCCGGCGTTCCCATAAATACAACTTTCATTTTTTTACCTCATATTAAAGAATGAAAATGACGTTCTTACCCATCTCATTTAGAGGCAGGTTACTCTTCGATCTTTTCTACGTACAGATGTCCGTCCAGATGATCTATCTCATGGCAGAATGCCCTTGCCAGAAGATCCTCGCCTTCCAGCGTAAACTCGTTCATATCGATATCAAAGGCTTTTACCTTAACCTTCTTAGGTCTTGTAACGATCCCGCTCTTGTCCGGAACCGATAGGCAGCCTTCTTCACCTGTCTGTTTCCCGCTCGTACTGATTATTTCAGGATTGATCAGCACTATCGGAGAATCACCTTCAGGAGATACATCAATGACCACGATCCTTTTCAGTATTCCCACCTGCGGAGCGGCAAGTCCGACTCCACCCGCGTCATACATTGTGTCGAGCATATCTTCGATCAACATCTTTGTTCTGTCCGTAACCTCAGTTACAGGTCTGCATACTTTCGTAAGACATTCATCTCCAATTACCCTTATCTTTCTGATAGCCATATTATTTACCTGCTTTCTTTATTTATTCAAAACCGACAAAGGAATGAACCACCGCCTATAGAGGCGGGCAGCTCCATGACTGAGTTCAGTATCCTCTTACCGGATCAAAATCATAATTAACCATAACATCCTTATAATAACCCTTTTCTATGCAGCTTTTAAGATAATCTTCTATCTTTCTGCAGCTTTCGGTCAATTTCTCATAGTCTGACGACTTGATATAGAGCAGATCCCTGTAAATATCATTTATCCTGGAAATGCTCGCTCTTACGGGACCTATGATATTTTTGCCCTGATTCTTAAGGCCTTTGAATACCAGTGAAGAAAACTGCGCCGCATGCTCCTCATCTTTCGACATTATCATGACCACACACAGATGTCCGGAAGGAGGATAAGCCATGCTCCTTCTGTACTTCATCTCCATATTATAAAATTCCCGGTAATCTCCCTTTGCCGCGCAGGCAATGCTGTAATGCTGCGGATTATAGGTCTGGATCACAACGTCTCCCGCAAGATCGCCTCTGCCTGCCCTGCCCAACGCCTGGGTTATCAGCTGAAATGTCCTTTCCGCAGCCATATAGCTTTCTTCAAAAAGGGACATATCCGCAGCAACTATGCCGACAAGGGTTACGTTATGAAAATCATGACCCTTTACTATCATCTGGGTTCCCACGAGGATATCAGCTTCCTTTGCCGAGAAGCTTTTTAATATTTTATCATAATCTCCCTTATTTTTGGTAGTGTCCGCATCCATTCTAAGGATCTTTTTGGCCGGATATCTTTTTTCGAGTATCCTTTGAAGTTTCTGGGTGCCCGTTCCGAAAGTCGATATGAAGCCCGAACCGCACTCCGGGCATTTATCCACAGCATCCATCGAAAAGCCGCAGTAGTGACAGACAAGCTTTCCTTCTGGAGTATAGTCATATTCACTGCGCTCGGGCGAATGGTAGGTCAGAGTTATATCGCAGTGCGGACATTTGAGCGCCTGACCGCATGAGCGGCAGGAAACGAAGCCCGAATATCCTCTTCTATTGATAAATAACATAACCTGCTCATTTTTTTCAAGCTTTTCATCCATTAAATTTCCGAGTTTTTCACTTATTATCGAGCGGTTTCCCATGGAAAGCTCGGATCTTAGGTCTACTACGGAAACCTGCGGCATAAGGGCGTTGTTCGCTCTTTGCGTCATGGTGTAAAGTCCGTATTCGCCGGAAAGCGCTTTGGTATACGTGCCTATGTCGGGAGTCGCCGAAGCAAGGATAAGCCCTGCTCCATTTAGTTTCGCCCTGTATTCCGCAACCTCTATGCCATGGTATTTCGGAGTAGAATCACTGTTATAACTTGTATCATGTTCTTCATCGACTATTATCAGGCCAAGCCGTTCGAACGGGGTAAAAACGGCGGATCTCGGTCCGATCATGATGTCTATCTCTCCGTCTTTGGCCCTGCGGTACTGATCCGATCTTTCACCCTGCGATAATCTTGAATTGATCACAGAAACCCTGTCGCCAAAACGTTCCTTGAATCTTCCGACGGTCTGATAAGTCAGGGAAATCTCCGGGATCAGCACAATGACCTGAGATCCCTGCTTTATCACTTCCTCTATTATCTCAAGAAAGACCAGCGTCTTCCCGCTTCCCGTCACTCCGTGAAGCAGCACCGGTCTTCTGTTTCCATTTTTAAAATTGTTGAGATAATCGTCAATTATCTGTTTCTGAACCTGATCGGGAGCGATCTTTCCCGAACCAAATATTTCATCCCCGCCGATGTCTTCGGCCGGATTTCTGTATTTTACGCTGTCTGAGATCTCTACGATCTTTTTATCCGCGAAATACCTGATCGTGCTTAAAGGAATATCACAGTCACGAAGGATATCATCTTTGGAAGCTTCACGACACTTTGCCATGTACCTTAGAAATCTCATCCTCGCCCTGTTTTTTCTCTGGTCAAATAATTCTTCTTCAAGCTTTCCGGCGTCTGCCGTCAGGATCACTCTCGTACTCTTCTTTGTCTCAACTACGTGTTTTACCGGAAGGACAGTCTTTAACGCCAGATTGGTCGTACAGCCGTATCTTCTTCTGATAAAATCCGCAAGCTCTATAAGGTCCGCATCCAGGACCGCCGCGTTCTCATTTAATTCCGATATCTCTTTTAATTTTGAAGGATCATAGGAGGTTCTTTCACCGATCCCCACTATGATCCCGTCAGTTATCCTGTTTCCATTTCCAAAAGGCACTTTCACGCCCATACCGCATCTTGCAGCCTGCTCATATTTTTCAGGGATGATATATTGAAAAATACGGTCAAGCTGTTTCAGGGTTATGTCAATGATCACATCCGCTATCAACATTTATCTTTTTTCTCCGGTAAGAAATCCAACTACTTCTTCAACATGCATTCCTCTTGAACCCTTGCAGAGTATCGATGTACCGTTAAGATTCCTGCTCAGGATATAATCCGCGGCATCCTTATTGGTATCAAATGATTTTGCTATTACAGGATCAAGTTCCTTTGCTTTCTCGTAATCCCTGAGACCTTTTACAATAAAATGCGCCGCAGGTCCGACAGTCACAATAACATCTATCTTTTCGAATCCCGGCTTCTTACCGGTATCGACTGCTTCATTATACTGCGCTATGTACTCGCCGAGCTCATAGTGGATCTCTTCCGACTTTTCACCAAGTTCAAGAATGTCCGCAAGGCAGGCGATCCTGAGGCTTGTATCCTCAAGTTCTCCCAGAACGGTAAGACCGCTCTTCATGGAATCAGGGCTCGCGTTATATGTATCGTCAATAACCTTGTATCCGTTATGTTCAACTATCGTGCCTCTCATGTTAAGAGGTCTGTATGACTTAAGTGCCCTTAATGAAATGTCCGGCTCGATGCCGAATACCGTACCAACCGCCATCGCTGAAAGCGCGTTATAGATATTATGCATTCCGAGCACCGACAGGCCGCAGTCGCATTTTCCCCTGCTGCAGACTAAGGTAAATCTGGTAATTCCTTTATATACGGAAATATTTTCCGCCTTGAAATCACAATCGTCCGCCAGGCCGTAGGTGATAAGTTCAGCTTTCTTAATGACTTCTTTCGCCCTGTCGCTTAATGCGATCCCTCCGAGCGCCTTCTCATCCGAGCTTCTCTTATATTCGATCACACGTTTTAACATATCGTCATCCGCATTGAGAATGAGAACCGCCTGCTTCGGATCTATCGTTTCGGAAATGATATCAAGCTTTCCGGCTGCGATATTTTCCCTTGTCTTAAACTGGTTCAGATGTGAAACTCCGATATTGGTCACTACAGCCACCCTTGGTTTTGCCAGATATGACAGCTGTTCCATCTCACCCGGTTCGCTTATTCCCATCTCGAAAACAGCTATATCAAATGCCTTCGCAAGTCTTGAAACCATTACCGAAACTCCGATGCGGCTGTTAAGATTTCCTTCGGTCTTTAAAATGTTGTATCTGGTCTCAAGCGCGCAGGAAACCATTTCCTTGGTGCTCGTCTTTCCGACACTTCCCGTAACGCCGACTACCGGCAGATTGAATCTTTCCCTGTATGCGGCAGCAAGCTTCATCAGAGCTTCGACAGTGTCGGGAACCACAAGAACCGCTCCGTCCACAGAGTCTTCCGTCTCCTGATGATAAGGGATCCTTGACGAAAGAACACAGCTGTCTTTTATAAGAGACTGTGTCATAAAATTATGTCCGTCAACCCTTTCTCCCTTGATCGCCACAAATAAAGTATCACTGTCCGACCCTCTCGAATCGGTCACGATCCTTTTAACTTCCTTATCAGGTCTGCCGAAGACAAGCCTCGCGCCGGTCATCCGGGCAATATCCTTAACTGTAATTCCTTCCATTTTCCGCTCCTTTCAAACTTCCTGTCAGGTCACTTTCTTTCTCTTGTTCATGTTGTCTGATTATTGATCGACCGTCTTTCAACCGTCAGTCCTCTTACTGACT
>CACZSY010000016.1 GCA_902783965.1 uncultured Lachnospiraceae bacterium | reverse complement strand
TATAATCAGAAATACGATTATCCGCCTGAGACAATACTGTCACATACATTTTTCATAAGAAAACCGAAAGAGTTCTACAGATTCTATATGGATAAGCTGATCCTTGAAAATGTGGAGCCGAATACGGCGCACAAGGTTCTGGCAAAACTTGAAGCGGAAGGAAAGATGTCGGGCGTCGTTACCCAGAATATCGACGGGCTTCACCAGATGGCGGGAAGCAGGAAGGTATATGAACTTCACGGAACGACATTTATAAATCATTGTACAAGGTGCAATAAAAGATATGACATCGAATTCATGAAGGAATTCAAGAAATCGGGGGAAGACCTTCCGTTATGCAGCTGCGGCGGTCTTATCAAGCCGGATGTTGTTCTTTATGAAGAAGGACTTGACCAGTCGACGGTCGATATGGCGATATCGGCCATACTTAACGCGGATATGATGATCGTTGCGGGAACAAGCTTAAGCGTTTATCCGGCAGCGGGTCTTGTGAGATATTTTAAGGGAAAGCATATTGTGCTCATCAATAAGTCAGCCACTTCGCTTGATTCCAAAGCGGATCTCGTTCTGCATGAGAAGGTTGGAGTGGTACTCGGAAAAGCTTACGAGCTCATGCATGGTATGGATTGATGGATCTTTTTGATTTTGTCAGGGAAAATAAGAAAGACAGGGAATCGCCTCTGGCAGCAAGGATGAGACCTGTGACCATCGATGAAGTGGTGGGGCAGGAACACATACTTTCGAAAGATAAGCTGCTTTACAGGGCAATAAAATATGACAGATTGAGTTCTGTGATCTTCTACGGACCTCCGGGAACGGGAAAGACAACGCTCGCGAGGGTTATCGCGGCGACAACACAGGGGGCCTTTGAGCAGATCAACGCCACCTGCGCCGGCAAGAAGGACATGGAAGAGATCGTCGCGAAAGCAAGAGACAACATGGGAATGTATGGGAAAAAGACCATACTGTTCATAGACGAGATACACAGGTTCAATAAGGGACAGCAGGATTATCTGCTGCCGTTCGTTGAGGACGGGACGGTTATCCTCGTGGGAGCGACAACGGAGAATCCTTACTTCGAGGTCAATCCGGCGCTGATAAGCCGTTCGATGATATTTGAACTAAAACCATTATCGCAGGATAATATACGGACCCTGCTCAAAAGATGCATAGCTGACGGTAATAAGGGACTCGGAATGTATGATGCGCTGATAGATGAAGATGCGCTGGATTTTCTATCCGAGATGGCTGCGGGAGACGCGAGGGCGGCGTTGAACGCGTTGGAGCTTGCCGTTATCTCTACCGACAGGGGAGAAGACGGAAAGATACGCATTAGTCTGGATACAGCTTCGGAATGCATACAGAAGAAGGTGTTAAGATACGATAAGGCGGGAGATAATCATTATGATACGATCTCCGCGTTTATAAAGAGCATGAGGGGGACAGATCCGGACGCGGCAGTCTATTATCTGGCGAGGATGCTCGAAGCGGGAGAAAGTGTTGATTTTATCGCAAGAAGGATAATGATATGCGCGAGCGAGGACGTGTCAAACGCCGATCCCAATGCTCTGGCTGTTGCCGTAAACGCCGCGACAGCGGTTCATATGCTCGGAATGCCGGAGGCGAGGATAGTTCTTGCGCAGGCTGCCATATATGTGGCTTGCGCTCCGAAGAGCAATTCTAGTATAATGGCTGTTGACAGGGCTTTGGAACTTGTAAGAAATGACGGATCGCCGCAGATACCTTCATTTCTTAAGGATGCCCATTATAAGGGAGCTGCAAAGCTTGGAAGAGGTACAGGTTATAAATATCCGCATGATTTTAAGAATAATTATGTTGAGCAGGAATATCTGCCGCAGGTCCACAGGGGAAGGACATTTCTGGAATTATCGGATAACGGGTATGAGGCAAGACTGAAAAGACATTTAGAAAATATAAAAGGAGAGTTGAGCGATCAATGATTAAAATGAAAGCAAGGCTTAAGCAGGGTATATGTCTGATGGCGTCGGCAATGATGCTTGCAGGACAGATGCCCATGACAGCGTATGCAGATGATGAACACATACATGAATACATGGAGCCGGTCTTTGAGTGGTCAGATGATCTTGAAAGCTGCAGTGCGACATTTGAGTGTGTGGATCTTGACGACGAACAGGAGATCGAAGCACAGATCACGCAAGAGACTGTCGATGCGAGCTGTACTGAGGACGGATGTATCACATATACGGCGTCGGTTGAGTTTGGCGGGGACACATATACGGACATAAAAACCGTGAAGATCAATGCGTATGATCATGAATATGAGACTTCGGTTGTAGAACCGAAATGCACGCAAGACGGTTATACAAGACATACCTGCATAAGATGCAATGAATTTTATGATGACGAAGTGATACCGGCTCCCGGTCATGATTATGAGGCTCATATGATCGAGGCAACCTGTCTGGACAGAGGCTGCACACTTCATATCTGCAGCAGATGCGGCGATGTTTTTTCGGATAATGAGACTCCTTCGCTTGGACATGATTATGTGTCGAGCGTGATCGATCCTACCTGTACGGAGAGAGGATATACGCTTTATTTCTGCAGAAGATGCAGACAGACGGAAAAAAATGATGAAAAAGATGCGCTTGGTCATGACTATTCGGTCAAAAATGTAGATCAGAAGGCAAGCCCTGTTACAGAAGGAAAGATTACCTATAAGTGTTCAAGATGCGATGAGACCAGAACGGAAGTCATCTTATGCCCGGCTCAGTTGGTCATTTCAGAGGAAAAGATCAATTATGACGGAAAGGAAAAGAAACCGTCAGTTAAGGTTTATGACAGCAGAGGAAATCTGATATCAGCTTCTAATTATAAAGTATCTTATACGAATAACACCGAAGTGGGAAACGCGCAGGCGGCTGTTGAGTTTGAAGGCACAATGTATGAGGGAACTCTTCTTGAAAGCTTTGAGATCAGTGATGAAAATATCCTGTCCGGAAAATGCGGCAGGGAAGCAGAGTGGACGCTCAACCTTAATACAGGACTTATGACAATATCCGGAAAAGGAGCAATGGAAGATTATCAGTATTCTACCAGGACTCCTTGGGTTAAATACAGGGATAAGATCAAAACGGTAAAGATCGAGAAGGGGATCACAAGGATCGGAACCAATGCGTTTTATAACTGCTCGGAACTTGCCGATGTAACAGGATGCGGAGATGTATTGAGTATAGGTATCAATACTTTCAGAAACTGTAAAAAGCTTAAGAGAGTAACAGGATGTACAAGGCTTACGCTGGTTGAACAGTATGCTTTCTGCGCGGATACCATGCTTTCATATATCGGAACCAAAAGCGGAATAGTATCGCTTCCGGCATGTACCAAGATAGGCGGATATACTTTCTATGAATGTAAGGGAATAACCCAGCTGGCGACAAGTGATAGTATGACGTATATCGGAACGAGGGCATTCAGTAACTGCACATCTATGACGAGTGTGAAAATTGGAGCCAATTGCAAGACTATAGCTTCTTACGCGTTTTGCGGAAATACCGAATTGATAACTGTAAGCGGATGCGCCGGTCTTACGGGTATCGGAGCGTTTGCTTTCTACCAGAATGACAGGCTCTCAACTATGGAGGGCTGCGCTAAAGTTGTCAATCTGGGAGCAAGCGCGTTCAGAAACTGCAAAAGGCTGGTCAAGATAGGCGCAACTGCCGGTCAGTACAATTTTACGGCAGTGCAGACGGTAGGAGAATACGCTTTTTCAGGCTGCATAAGGGCTAAGTGCATCAATCTTGGATCAAATCTGACAAGTATAGGAAAGTATGCTTTCCAGAACTGCATAGTTTTAAACGGTCTTTATATCAGGAGCACAAAGCTTAAGGCAGATTCGGTCGGAGAGAAAGCTTTCTTCTGCATGAAGTATTCATGCGTTATCTATGTTCCGGCGTCAAAACTCAGCTTCTACAGACGCGAGTTACTTGCCGGAAAAGGTCAGGGCAGAGATACAAAGATAAAAAGTCTGTGATAATAGGTATTTATATAATTTATTATTGTATGATCGTTATAAAAGATTTATAATCAAATGAGGAAGATTTTTATTTAACTCTGTCGTTGGGATCACTGCCTGTATAAGGTGGAAGGAACGCCTGTGGTGTTCTTGAATTTAAATGAAATCGGAGGATGAAATATTGTCTGTTTCCGGAACTGATAAAAAAAGAATACTGTGGCTGATCGCTGCATTTGCCTTGATAGCCGGTCTTTTAAGACCTGTTTGCGGCATTGCCGCGGGATATAATACCGGAGATAAGAAAAATCCCGAAAAAGAGATGGTGGCTGTTGACCTTCTCGGTGAGACAAGGGGTTATTCCACGGTTCTCTATGATAATACGAACGGACTGCCGACTTCCGAAGCGAATGCCATTGCCGAATCGGATGAAGGTTTTATATGGATAGGAAGTTACGGTGGACTGATCAGATATGACGGAAAGGATTTTGAGAGAATTGATTCCACTACAGGTATCAGCAGTGTTGTTGAACTATATATAGATTCATCACAAAGACTGTGGATAGGAACCAATGATAACGGAGCAGCGGTAAAGATAAAGGACAGTTATGTAAAATTCAATCTTTCGCATGGTCTTAAATCTGCGTCGATCCGTTCCATAGCTGAAGATTCGGACGGATATATCTATATTGCCACCACACAGGGGATCGCGTGCGTTGATCGCGACATGAATCTCAGCAACATCGAAGATCCTGAGATCGCGGATATTTATTCCAAGAGACTTGTGGCGGGAAATGACGGAAATGTGTACGGTATATCAACGGACGGATCGGTATTTGTCTTAAAAGGCGGTTCGCTTTCCTCTTTCTATTCGGGAGCGGATCTTGGCATCAGTGATATAAGATCGATCCTTCCCGATCCGGAGAAAGCCGGATATGTATATATAGGCACGAGTCGTTCCACAGTATACTACGGAAGACTTGATCTTAAGATGGGAAGCGCCAGCCAGATCGATGTTTCACCGATCTCATCCATCAATTCAATGGCGTATATGGATGGAATACTCTGGATATGCGCGGATAACGGAATAGGACTGGTGGAAAACGGGGTATGCAGAAAACTTGACAGCGTACCTATGAACAATTCCGTTGAACACATTATTGCGGATTATCAGGGCAATCTATGGTTCACATCTTCAAGACAGGGCGTTATGAAGATAGTTCCGAGCAGATTCATGGATATAACGGATCACTATGATCTTAAGGAAGAAGTTACCAATACCACCTGCATGTACAGGGACAGCCTTTTCATAGGAAAAGACATGGGACTTGACGTATTAAAAAAAGACGGCAAGGTGCAGGAGATAGAGCTTGACAAGGCGCAGACCGCAGCGGGAGAAGATATAGAGTGCACAGGCCTTATAGGACTTCTTTCGGAAAGCAAGATCCGTTCGATAGTACGCGACAGCAGCGGGAACCTCTGGATATCGACATTCGGCAGCAGAGGACTTGTAAAGTTCAACGGAAGGGAAGCCATCTGTTTCACCGAAAGCGACGGCATGCCGTCGAAGAGAGTGAGAACGGTGATCGAATGCGCTGACGGAAGCATGGCTGCGGCATGCACCGGCGGTGTTGTTATAATTAAAAATGATAGCGTGAGCAGGATATATGGTGAAGAAGACGGAATCACCAATACGGAAGTTCTTACGATTGCCTGCGGCAATGATAAAGATCTGATCGCTGGTACCGACGGCGGCGGAATATACGTGATCGGAAGCGGTACGGTAAGACATATATCTCAGAAAGACGGTATGAGTTCCGGAATAGTAATGAGGATAAAGAAGGACGCTGAAAGAGATATATACTGGGTGGTTACCAGCAATTCAATAGAATGGCTTGATAATGAATATAATGTAAAGACGGTTGAAAAATTCCCTTATGCCAATAACTTTGATCTTTATGAGAATAAAGCGGGAGATATGTGGATCTTAAGCAGCAACGGCGTATATGTAACGACTGCTGAGAATATGCTTAAGAATGGGGATATCGAATATGTGCACTATGACAGGGAAAACGGGCTTACAAGGATAGCAACGGCCAACGCCTACAGCGAGCTTACGGAGGATGGTAATCTTTACATAGCCTGTACAACAGGCGTGATCGAGGTAAATATCGATCTTTCCTTTGACAGCGTTGATGAACTCAAGGTTTCGATACCGTTCATCGATGCGGACGGAACAAGGATATATCCGGATGATAACGGTAATTTTAATATATCCAAGGATGTAAATAAGGTAACGATATACAGCTATGTATTTACATATTCCCTTATCGATCCTAAGGTTACATATTATCTTGACGGATTTGACAGCAGTAAGAGTACTGTAAAGAGGAGCGAACTTACGCCGATTGATTATACCAATCTTAAAGGCGGAGATTACAGATTTGTCTTAAGTCTTAAGGATTCACAGATGGAGAATCCGAGAGAGATATCGGTAAGGATCATTAAAGAAAAAAAGATTTATGAGTATTTCTGGTTCAATATGATCTGTATCATACTGATATTTGCCTGCGCCGCGGGAATTGTATCTTTCATTGTATATAAGAAGATACAAAAGATCAAGAAGAAGGAGCAGGAACAGAGAGAACTCGTAAGGGAGATCACAAAGGCATTTGCCAAGACGATAGATATGAAGGATCCGTATACCAACGGACATTCTTTCAGGGTTGCGGAATATACCGCTATGCTCGCAAAAGAACTGGGGTATGATGAAGAGACTGTTGAAAAATACTACAATATAGCTCTTCTTCACGATATTGGAAAGATCGGTATACCGCCGGAGGTTCTGAACAAGAACGGAAAGCTTACCGATGAAGAATTCGGCAGGATCAAGTCGCATACTACTCTGGGTTATGACGCACTCAAAGATATAAGCATCATGCCGGAGCTTGCTATAGGAGCACACTCACATCATGAAAGACCTGACGGAAAGGGGTATCCGCAGGGACTTAAGGGTGACGCGATACCGAGAGTGGCTCAGATAATAGCTGTAGCCGACACATTTGACGCGATGTATTCCACACGTCCTTACAGAAAGAGAATGAATTATGATAAGGTCGTATCGATAATCGAATCAGGTTCGGGCACGCAGCTTGAAGCCGATGTTGTGGAAGCATTCTTAAGACTCGCAAAAAGAGGAGACTTGAGGGCGGCGGATGATGACGGCGGCGGAAGTGAGGAGAATATAGTTAATACAAAATAAGAATAACCGTACAAACGGTTTTTATAAAGGAGGACAATTTATGAAGGTATTTACTACGGACAAGATACGTAACGTGGTTCTTTTGGGGCATGGAGGAAGCGGCAAGACTTCACTTACGGAAGCTATGGCTTTTCTTTCGGGGATCACAACAAGGATGGGAAGCGTTGCAGCAGGCAACACCATCAGTGACTGTGATAAAGAAGAGATCAAGATGAAGTTTTCACAGAAGACTACAGTTGTTCCGATACAGTGGGACGACTATAAGGTCAATATTCTCGATACTCCGGGATTTCCTGATTTTATCGGGGAGACACAGGAAGCGTTATCAGCAGCGGATGCAGCGATAATAGTTGTATCGGGCAAGTCCGGGATTGAATCTGGAACAAAACGCGCATGGGAGATGTGTGAGAAGAGAAAACTGCCTAGAATGATTTTTGTCACATGTATGGATGACGACAAGGCAAGCTTCAGGGAAGTCGTACAGGAACTCCAGCAGCTTTATGGAAGAAGAATAGCACCTTTCCATCTGCCGCTCAGAGAAAATGAGCAGTTTGTAGGTTATGTGAATGTAATACAGCAGAGAGCAAAGAGATGGAATGCTCAGGGAGGAGTTGACAAGACGGATGTTCCTGATTATTCTCTTGATAATCTTAATATCTGCCGTGATGCGCTGATCGAAGCGGTTGCCGAGACAAGCGAAGAGTTTATGGAGCGTTTCTTCGGAGGAGAAGAATTCTCCGAGGATGAGATCAGACAGGCGCTGAGAGTAGGCGTATGCGATTCATCTATAGTACCTGTTCTCATGGGTTCAAATACAATGGCCAAGGGTATGTATACTCTTATGGCTGACATTATAAAATATTTCCCAAGCCCTGACAAATGCAAGTGCGCGGGGATCAATACGGTCAATAACGAAGTATTCCAGGCCGATTATGATTTTGCAAAGCCAAAGTCAGCTTATATATTCAAGACGATCGCCGATCCTTATATAGGAAAGTATTCTCTTATCAAGGTTAATTCGGGAGTGCTCAAGACTGATGATGTGCTCTTTAACTATCACAGGGATACGGATGAAAGAGTTGGAAAGCTCTATGTGATCTGCGGAAATAAGGTTGAAGAAGTTAAAGAGCTTCACGCCGGAGATATCGGTGCCCTTGCAAAGCTTACCGAGAGCGTTACCACAGATACACTTTCAACCAGAAAGGTTCCTGTAACCTATCTTCGTGCGCCTATCTCAAAACCTTATGTTTACAGACAGTACAGAGTTGTCAACAAGGGTGATGAGGATAAGCTGGCATCGGCTCTTTCAAAGATGCTCGCAGAAGATCTGACCTTAAAGACGGTAAATGACGCGGAGAATTCACAGACTCTTATCTATGGTATCAGCGGACAGCATCTTGAGATAGTAAAGGATGCCCTTATGGAAAAATACAAGGTAGGCATCGAACTCGACAGACCGCGTATCGCATTCAAGGAGACCATAAGAAAGAAAGCGGATACCGAATATAAATATAAAAAGCAGTCCGGCGGACACGGACAGTACGGACATGTCAAGATGACATTCGAGCCTTCGGGCAATATGGATGTGCCATATGAATTTGATCAGATCGTTGTAGGCGGAGCGGTTCCTAAGAACTATTTCCCTGCAGTTGAAAAGGGTATCGCGGAAGCGGTAAAATGCGGACCTCTTGCAAAATATCCTGTAACCGGAATCAAGGCGGTTCTTTATGACGGAAGCTATCATCCTGTAGACTCTTCGGAGATGGCGTTTAAGGTAGCTGCAGAGCAGGCGTTCAAGAAAGGATTCATGGATGCAAAGCCTGTACTTCTTGAGCCTATCGCTTCATTAAAGGTTGTTGTTCCTGAGAATTATACAGGTGATGTAATGGGCGATCTTAACAAGCGCCGCGCAAGAGTTATGGGTATGAACCTTATAGAAGGCGGATATCAGGAGATCGCGGCAGAGATACCGTTCCTTGAATTATATGAATATGATACAAAACTCTTCTCTATAACAAGGGGAAGCGGAACATTCTCATACGAGTTCATCAGATACGAGCAGGCGCCTGACGAGATCGCGGAAAAAGAGATCAAGGCTGCCCAGGCAGAATAATGGAGGTATAATATGAATTTTGAAAAGTTATTGACAGACGCGCGTGAAAACAATTGCTCCGATGTACATCTTACAGCCGGAACAGCCGTTGCCATAAGAAGATATGGCGAGCTCATGATCCTTAAGAATGAGATCCCTTCTTTGAGCGAAACAGAGGCAATGATCTATTCCCTTATGGATGAGACGGACAGAAGAATGTTAAAAGAAGGAAATGACGTGGACATAGCTACCACGGACGCTCTCGGAAACCGTATAAGAGTTAACGTTTACAGACAGAGAAATAATCTTGCCTGCAGTATAAGACTTATCAATTCCCAGATCCCTACGCTTGAACAGCTTGGAATGCCTGCTCCGGTAAAGACATTTGCCGATAAGAAGGGCGGACTTGTTCTTATCACGGGACCTACGGGAAGCGGAAAATCCACCACGCTTGCGTCAATGGTCAACTACATCAATAAAAAATATGCTAAGCATATAATTACTATCGAGGATCCTATCGAGTATGTTTATCCGTATGAGAAGTCAATGATCCATCAGCGTCAGGTAGGAAAGGATGCGGAGTCATTTGCGTCAGCTCTTCGTTCAACCCTTCGTGAAGACCCTGATATCATCCTCGTAGGTGAGATGAGAGACTTTGAGACCATCAATGCTGCTATAACCGCAGCTGAGACCGGACACCTCGTATTCTCTACACTCCATACAAAGAGCGCTGCACAGACCATCGACAGGATCATCAGTGAAAGCCCGATCGAGGCGCATGCATCTATAGTGGCACAGCTTTCTACGGTGCTTGTAGGTATCGTTACCCAGGAACTTGTTCCTCTTGCCAACGGAAACGGACGTGTTGCGGCTACAGAGATACTTGTTAACAATACTGCCATCTCCAACCTCATCAAAGAGAAGAAGTTCAACCAGATCAATACAGCTCTCCAGACCGGTTCGGCAGCAGGAATGCATACACTTAATGCATCGCTTATGCAGCTTGTAAGACAGGGCAAGATCACAAAGCAGGAAGCGATCGATCATTCTAATGACGATACTTCACTTGCTAAGGATATGATGAATAATTTCTTCTAAAAAATAATATTTAAATAGGACCGATCAAAAGACCGCCGGATATTCGGCGGTCTTTTTCATATCATAGAATATTTCGTTAATTTCCTATGATATGAAAAACAGCACTCCGTGGGGATGCGCACGGGGAAGTAACGTAAGATAAATGCATTACGTGACAAAAAAATCATAAATATTTTTAAAAAAAACCTCTTTACAAATTAAATATGAGCTGTTATAATTCAATCATGATCTTCATATAGATTCTGCGCAATATCTAATCTAGTTCATAGCCTTATGATCAAGGCGGGTTTCACTATCAATTATTAAGTTTTCCAATGAAGCCGGGACATCAGGTTTGGAGCTTAGTGTTCCGACGAGCTGTTACCGAACGGAAGGGAGGAGTACATATTGGAAGAAAGGCGGGTGTATTATTGAAAATAGCATTTTGGAGTAATGTACGGGGTAAGTGTGCTACTTCAAGCAACATAGCAGGCATAAGCGTTATGCATGCTCTTCTTCACAAAAACAGTACGGTCATATTCGAGAACCATCTGAACATATCGGGGGTCTACAATTATCTTGAACCGGTGTCCAATGCCGATGAAGTAAGGGAAAAGAATAATTATTTCAGCAATATCGGAATGGAAGCGCTGTTTAAGAAGATACTTACGGCACCGTCACCAAAGGGGTTAGGCAGGGGATACGCGCTGGGCTATCTTGACAACAGCCTGTATTATGTGCCGAATTACGATGTTGTAAACAGGGAGGTATTTAATTATGAGCTTAACAGTACGGCATCTAAGCTGATGACGGCTTTAGAATCGGAATTTAACTGTGTTATCGCCGATATTTCGGGAGAGAATAACCTCAGTACGAGACAGTTTCTTGAGAAGACGGACAAGGTGGTCGTCAATCTGATGCAGGACAGAAAGATCATTGATGACTTCTTTGAAAGGTATGATTCAATTAAGGATAAGTGTATATTTATACTTTCAAACTATGAGCCCGATGTAAAGATAAGGGCGGAATATATCATAGGAAGGTATAAGATCAAAAGAGGCAGGATAGGGATCGTACCGTATAATTTCGAATTCCGTCAGGCTCTCATGCAGGGGAATGTCATTGAATTTATAAGGCAGAATATCGATTGCAGGAAGAGGGAATACAATTTCTACTTTATCAATGAATTAAAGAGGACCTGCGATCTGATCATGGAGGGGGCTTATGAATATTGAGACTGTTGTTGAAGAAGTTATCACAGCTTTCAGTGATAGTCTGAGACAGAATGTCTACCTTACGGGAGGTTCAAGAAGCGATATAGAAGAGAGGATAAGACAGAAACATGAGCTGAGACAGTCGCTTAAGAACTGCTGTTTCGGAAGTCTGACGGACAAGGAATATGTCAAGTCCGACATAAGGGATATCTTATTGAAGAAACTTAAGATAGATAAAGACAATATCGATACCCTGATCCATTTTTCCGAACCATCAAAGCTGACCGTCCAGGACAAGTTTGATATCATGCTGTATATCTACAAGAAGGATTACGGACATGACGCTCTCACAAAACTGATGGAGGATAACGGTTTTGATAAGCCTAAGCTTAATGAATACGGACAGGAGTACTACTGCGTGACTGACGGGGATATAGAGACCGCTTATTCCAATATGAGCGTTTATCTGCCTGGGTTTGCGGACAAACTGGGGATACTTGTGCAAAGAGTTTACCAGCTTTGCAAGGGTAACGGAGCTATAGATGAGATACGGGATATGCATATCGACGGTATCAGCGCGGGAGTATCGGGTATCGCGGATCAGTTCATATCTTTCGAACAGGGAATGGAACTTCTTCCTAAGTCTTATGACAGCATTTGGATATTCTTTCGCGGAAAGAGCATAAGATTTGAATTTCTGGGATTTGGCAGCGAGAAGGAACTTATAAGGGTCTGCCGTAATATCTACAGATTCAATAACCCGGGACAGCTGTCACAGGCAAAAGGGTATATTGTTAATGAGATGGCTGACGGTTCGAGAGTATCTGTGGCAAGACCGCCTTTCTGTGAGAGCTGGGTGCTTTTCATAAGAAAGTTCGACAGCGTTAAATGGGTTGATGTGGCAAGTCTGATCAAAGATAAGGGCGCGGATAAAGCGATAGAAGTCATGAGACTTCTGATCAAGGGATGTATGGTTACGGGGATAACGGGTGAACAAGGGTCGGGAAAGACAACACTTCTTATGTCTTTGATAGGTTTCATACCGCCGACTTATAATCTGAGGATTCAGGAATTATCTTTCGAACTCCATCTGAGGAAAAAATATCCGGACAGGAATATCGTTACTTTCAGGGAGACAGCGAACGTTAACGGACAGGAGGGACTTGATTATCAGAAAAAGACAGACGGTTCGGTCAATATACTTGGCGAAGTGGCGACCGCTCCGGTCGCGAGCTGGCTGGTGCAGATGGCTACGGTTGGTTCGTTATTCACTCTTTTTACCCATCATGCGAAGACTACCAAGGATCTGGTCATCGCCATGAGAAACGCGCTGCTTATGGAGGGCGGATTTAAAGATGAGAGGATAGCGACGGAGCAGGTTACGGATGCGATCAACTTCGATATTCATATGAGAAAGAATATCAAGGGCAAAAGATTTATCGAAAGGATAACCGAGATAATACCTCATGCCGATGAGAACGGGGATCTTACCGGTTCAATGTTTACGACCCGCAACATAATCGAATACAGGGACGGTGAATATGTACTGGTGAATCCGATAAGCAGGGAGAGATTTGCGTCGATGAGCAGCTATCTCGAAGAGGAGGACATTAAGAAGGCAAGGGAGTTGTTTGCTTATGAGTGATTTCGCGGATTCGGTTTTTTATGGATTATACAGAGTTTACAGACATATTCCGATAGTCTCGGGGCTTACCGGAAGGCTTAAGAGCATGCACGCGATGATAATGCCGTCTTCAGAAAGAAGATGCCGCATACTCTGCGCTAAGGACATGACGGTCATCGCGGCTTTATGGACAGCGGTATTTACCGTCTACAGCATGATGGGGCGCAATACTTTATATAAGTATCTGATACTCCTTGTAGTGCTTTATGCGCTCACGCTGGGATTTGTTCACAGGGCTTACGAGAACGGGCAGCTAAGGCTCCTTAAGAAATTCGATGATTATCTGGCGGAGGTCAGACATTATTTTCACATGAACTCCGCAATTGAGGATGCTGTATACGAATCCATGGAGAATGCGGATAAGCTCATGGTGCTCCATATCAATGAGATGTACAACCTTCTTATCTCAAGGAAAGAGAATATGATCGAGAAATACAAGGATATGGCTCCGAACAAGTATTTTCTTACTTTCATGGGACTGTTGAACATAGTGATGACCTATGGAGACACGGAGAATGTATTTCTTGATAATCTCGGGAGCTTAAGGGACGAAGTAAGGTGCAGGATACTTAAGATCAATAAGATCAGGCATACTTTTTCCGGGCTGTCGCTTATGTGCATTCTACCCGTATTAAGTCTTAAGCTGATCGAGAAATGGGGGATAAGCAATCTTCCCGAGCTTGTCAGCTATTATGACGGTGTTTACGGGCTTGTGGTCTCGACTGCTGTCGTGATCCTTTCGATGACGGCATACGGAGCAATTCTTTTCCTTAAGGGCGACAACGATCTTAAGCTTGAAAGCCACAGAATACTGGAGGGATTCGAGAAGATCGGATTTATAAGGAAAAGAGCAGACAGATATCTTTTTAAGCATGCGGCTTATGAGCATAAGCTTAAGAATTCCATAAGAAGATCGGCAGGTACGGTGACGGTAAGGCAGTTTGTGATAAAAAGGGCAATGATAAGCATTTCTGTTACGATACTGGTCTTTGCAGGCATTCTTTACGGCTTAAGCCTTAACGGAGACAGACTCCTTAATAAAAGGCTTGTGCTGTTTATACTGATATCGGCCGCCGCGGGATATATAGCGGGATTACTGCCGGGATTCTTTATGGCCGTTAAAAGACTTCTTATGTCTATGGATATGGAAGATGAGGTCATGCAGTTTCATTCGATAATACTCATGCTTATGTATGTAGGCAGGATGAGTAGCGAGGTGATACTTGAATGGATGGAGGATTTTGCGTTTATCTTCAGAAATTCGATAATGCGCTGCAATATGGTTTATACGATGGATGCGGAAGAAGCGCTTGAAAAGCTGAAGGAGGATGAACCGTTCATACCGTTTGTAAGGATAGTGGAGAACCTTGAAGCCTGTGACAGGGTAGGATGCGTGAAAGCATTTGAAGAGATAAGCATGCAGAAACAATACTTTATAGAGAAGAGAAAGCAGGATAATGAGATCAGTATTTCCAACAAGGGAACAATAGGAAAGGTGGCGGCTTATGTGCCTCTTTTCGCAGCAGTATTTTTGTATCTGATAATACCTTTTGTGGCTGAGAGTCTTAACCAGCTGACAGGGTATACGGATATCATGAAGACATTATAAAAATCATAACAGGAAAGGAAAGGTAAATTATTATGGAGAACAGTCTTAAAGGATTGATACTTGCGGCAGGAGTGATAATAACATGTGTAGTTGTAGGACTTGGATTCTATATTGCGAGGGAGGCCAAGGATACCGCAACCGGAGGAGCGGGACAGATAAGCAGTCTTAATTCTGAATTCAATGAGAATGATAAGTCCATCTATGACGGTCTTACGGTAAGCGGAAGCGAAGTATTTAATGCGATCAATAAATTCAGGGATGAAGAAGTAGCGGTAAAAGTTGTTACCAAGAAGAGCACAACTTATTACAATTACACGCTTACCGGAGATGACGGAGAACTGGCAACAGCGGCGACTACAGATGTAAGTCAGGCAAAGAAGGCTTCCAGCAAGACCTATATCAATCCTAACGGAAAGTTTGAGGGAAAGGTTCTCAGAGACGCCAATAATATGATAATAGGTATTCAATTTACCCAGAATTAAGAGGGGTAATACATATTACAGAAGAAGGTACGGACAATGGATAATATCCTTGAGGCATTGTATAAAGGATTTGGAGTAATGCTTTTCTGTATCGCGCTGGCATTGTTCATGTCGCTTGACGGAAAAGTAAAGACGCTTGGTGAAGAGACTTACAGGATAGTAACCGGGCATGAGGTAATAAGGTCGGTACGCGGTAATTGATGATCCGGGCGCACGGCGATGATAATTGAGGTAGGCATATGGATTCTTTTGGCAGGATAGCTGAGATTTTGGTGACAATAGTCCTGTTGTTTGTGGTACCTGTGATCATCTATGCAGGTATAAGTGAGAGCAACAGAAATATGTATATAACGACGCAGACGCGCATGTTTGCGGACAAGGTTAGAAACCAGGGATATATAAGCAGCGGGATGTATGAGGAGTATATCGGTTCTTTATCGGAGGATACCGTCTATGATATAAAACTGATACACAGCGTAAGGGCTTATGATGAGGAAGGAAACTGTTTTTATATCGATCATTATAACAGTGATATCCTGCAAAACATTTATGAAGAGGATTATCATATGTATGCCGGGGATTATTTTATGGTTGAGATAAGGGAGGCATCTGGAGGACTTTTCTCGAGACTCCTGCAAAGGCTTCTGCCTGCGGGGGATATAAAACAGACTCCGATCCGTTATGGAGGGATAGTAAGGGATGAAACTGAGTGATCTTGGACTGGTTTTTGCGATGATACTTATCTGTTTTACTACGATAAGAACGATCGAAAGTGCGTATACTGACAGGATTTTAAGTCTGAATATCACTTATAATGACGCCGTTGACAATGCGGTTACGGATGCCCTGTTCATGCTGGTGGAAAGCGATAACGGAAAAGATATTGCCGTTAATTATGATGAGGCCGCTAAGATATTCTTCAAGAGTCTTGCGCTTGATCTTTACGGAGATCTTCCGGGCGGGGAAGAAATGATCAAAGAATACGTGCCTGCGCTTGTATTTCTGACAGAAAACGGATGTCTGGTCTATCATAATGAGATGGAAGAGACAGATGGGAATAAGGTTATAGTCAATAAGCCTTCAGAGCTTATTGAGTATGCCTATGTTCCCATGGATGAGGATCATGTCATATATTTCTCGTTTTCGCAGCATGTGAAAGTAGATCTTAACGGAGAGATCTATGAAGGTTCAAGAGAAGACATAGGGGAATATCTGAACATAGGGCTTCTTAAGGATGAGCATGAATTTGAAAGGATAAGGAAAGCGGTTGTAAGCGCCACCTTGAAAAGGACACTTGACAGATATGTGAGGATGCATAATGAACTGATGAGGGATAATGGAATGGAATTTGAATTTTTTGTTCCGGAAGAGGAGGATTCTTTATGGGTAAGGGCTGTATCGGAACCCGGAGTAATGGCTGTATTCGAAGGCTTTCCGTATATGAAAGACGGAAGCCTGAGATTTAACAAGACGGCGTTCGGAGGCGCAAGGATAAAGAAACAGGTGTCTGACAGAGGATAGGGGGGCGATACATATAACAGAGGAGTGGTAAGATTGAGAAAGATAAGTTTTGCGGTTTTGCTCCTTATAATAGTCATAATGGTTTATTCCAATAAGGCAAAAGCTGATAACATCATTAAGATCGAAGACGGAGCGCTTACATTTATTACTTATGATACCAAAGCAACTACAGGAACAAAATGGAGGACGGCAGGATTTACGATAACTGACAGAAAGTGTCTGGGTGAAAAAGGAAACGGAGGATATCCGGCAAAGTATAAGCACTGTAAGATCACCATAAACCGGGATGATATCGTAACCGAAGATCTTGGAGACGGAAGGTTGAAGAGCAAGTTCTATCTGTCGGAGAGCAGGTTCAGCGCGTTGCTGAATGAAGCGGGATTTACCGATATAGTCAAAGACGGAGGAACATTGTATCTTAACTGTATCTTTCAGGTTACAAAAAACGGGAAAAATTACGGAGGACTGCATGATGACCTTAATTCGATAATGTATGCGGCGAACTGGAAGAATCCCTACGATTTTTATGACAGGTTCGATATAAAGGTTACATACAACGGAACAAAATATCCGGTAAAAGTTGTGTGCAGGCTTACAGACGGAACGGTTATAAGCAGCGCTGAGTTCCCGAAGAGCGAGTGGAAAAAACCGGGAGAAGCTTTCGCTTATGCTTACGACAGATATCTCACTTACAACGGAGAAGAATATGAGATATGTCAGAGCTATTACGAAAGATTATTAAAACCCGGGAAGAAAGTGGATCATAAGCTTACAGATTATGGATACAGTGTATATGATACAAGAAATCCCAAAGGTAAAATGGTGCTGGGCGGCGTAAGGATAACAGGTGTTTACAGAAAAGTGAGAAGAAGCGCGCCGGGACAGGAAGAAATAATATATTTTGCCGGTGACCCTGAGAATCTGCAGGAAGCTGTGATAGGTTCCAATACAAGGGTAAATGAGTTATATGAGGTAACAAGCGGAATACCTTCCGGAAAACAGGTTTATGTTTACGGCAATAGCAAAAGATATTACTTTGACGGACAGCTTAAAAAGAAAACGGAGACAAAGAATTATGATATTGAGATCACCAGGAACTATCTTCTTAAGTGGAAAGAAAAAAAGATACAAAACGGTTCTCAGATCACGGTTTCAAAGAGCAGACCCGTCAGTCAGAAGAAAAACATAACCGTAACAAGGGAGGTAAGCTACTGGATCGCAGATGATCTGAGTGTATATGAAGTAAATGAATTTGAGGCAGATAACAGCGCGCTGGGAGATGCGGTTAAGATAAAAAGACCGGAGAGTATCAAAAGCGGCAGATATGTATTTGCCAGACCGACAAAATATGTAATAGATCCCGAATATGAGAAGAGTGTTGTGTTAGATACCGTAGAGATCGACGGAGGCTTTGAGGAGCCGGATGTTCCCACATTTAATTTTATGAAAGAAGCTGAGAAACAAATAGGGAAGACCTATGTGAGGAATGATTATCTTATGGTCAACGGGACGGTTGTCATTGATAATAAAAAATGTGAGCTCAACGGAGTGAGACCTTCCAATATCGAAGCTCTTGAAAATGAAAGAGTTATGTTTTATAAAACCGGCATAACTATACCTGCGTTTCGAAATAATGGCAGATATAATTCGACGGCAGCAGTCTCTTATATCAGAAAGACAGGAACGAAGCCGGCAGCATTGAATGTGAGTCCGGGAATAAATGGCTTATTGGTGTTTACGCCTGTCTTTTGTGACGGCAAGGTATCAAATAACAAAGTGCAGTGCCAGAGACTGTTTCCTGATAAGACAAGGGCTTCCATCGTGCTTGATTCGGAGTTCTATGTCAGGATAGATGATGTCGGTATGCATATAGACAAGAAAGGGTACGGATACAGTGATTATGGGGAATTCGTTTCCAGGAGGTTTGTAAGATTTCCGTTTGAAGTGTTCTGTGACGGAGAACTGATAGAAGAAAATACAAAGATAGAACTTTTGGATAATCCTCAGAAATTCTATATGCCGCCATGGGTAAAGACGGGTGATTATGAGATCGAGTTCTTTAATAATGCCTATAATGACAGGTCTTTTGATACATATATGGATAATGCCAACCTGCTTCCGAGATACTATGGCGCAAGCGATAAAGCGAAAGTTACGGTATGCGGCAGACTACATAATCTGCAGATCATAGATGTCTCTGATTATCCTTTGTGGCACGATGTATTCAGAGACGGAGAGGATAAGTATAAGAACATATCATACCGTTTCGGACAGCTTGATTACAAGCTCAGATCTGTGCTTGATGATGCGGGATTTACGCTGCCGTTAATGAACGGCAGTCACCCGTTGATCAGTAACAAGGGTAGCATAAAGAGCGGATATACTGTAAGAATGTCGGTCGACAGCATGGGTGATTATCTGGGTGAGGATGATTATATCTATATCACGCCGAAGTTTTATTATGTGTCGGCTGACGGTACTGAGAGGTGTGAAGCTGATGTCTATTACAATGAAAGCATAGAAACAGGCAAAGAGCGCAGAAAATATAATTTTATTAAAATAGGAAGTGAGACAGACCTTAAAAATGTTAAGAAAAGAAGATTATACGATTTTGCCGGTTATATCAGCGGAAAGTATGCCCAAAAGACTGCAGAGCTTAAATCCTGTGACCTTAGCGGTTATTTTATGAAAGAACATGCTTTATATACTTTTGGAAATATACTCGTGGGCAGCGGCATGAATCTGGCTGTGGGCAAGGACGGTCATGAGGCTTCGCAGCAAAGATGGTACTTTGATTACTACCTTCCTTCCGAGATATATGTGGTGGAAAAAGATACGAAGACAGATGACGGATCGTTTATAACTTCTGATGATGAGCGTATCAAGAAGAAGGGATATCTTCTGGTGAATTTTGATATCGAACTGCTTCATAACAGGGAAAGGGAGCTTAGTTATATCAATGAATTCAACAGTACCAATTACGGATACTGCAATATGATGAAGACAGAAGGAATGCCGGAAAATAAGACCGATAATAAAGGAAATGAATTTGAAGTCTGTTACGGTGATGTATTCTATATAACTTTAGGAAAGAGCGCCGGAAAAGATTACAGGGTGTTCGGAACGCATTGATACAGATACCATAAAAAGAACTGCGGCGTTTATGCCTCGCCGCAGTTTTATAAGATATATTGACTTCGAGATCATACATTAAGAACTGATCTCTTCTGGTTTGATCTTCGGGAGCTGGATAAGGATCTTTGAAACTCTGTTCTTATCTATCTCCTTAACGGTGAACTTTACTTTATCGTCCAGTATGCTCTCACCTTTTGAAGGTATGTGGTCGAGCAGATGTATCATATGACCTGCAATGGAATCATAACTGTCTGATTCGATTGAAAGACCGAGGGCTTCATTGATGTCGTCGATCTTGGTATATCCGTCCACAAGATAGTCTGTAGGGGAAAGCTTTTTGATCAGGTCTTCTTCATCGTAATCATATTCATCCCTGATCTCGCCGACGATCTCTTCGATCAGGTCTTCTATAGTAAGCAGACCGGCGATAGTTCCGTATTCGTTGATAACGATAGCTAAAGGAATGGATTCCTTTTTCATCTCTATGAAGAGCTCCGAGGTCTTCTTGAACTCATATGTGAAGTAAGGCTCACGCATTATATCCCTGATCGAGAAGTCCTCTTTGCTGCCTTCATAGAAGAAGACATCTTTAAGATTGATTATACCTACAATGTGATCTTTGTCTTCTTCGTAGACAGGCATTCGTGTATATTTATTAATCCTGTATGTGTCGATAAGTTCATCATAGGTTGAATCGACAGATACGAAATCAATATCGATCTGAGGTACCATAACATCTCTTGCAACGGAGTCGCCAAAGTCAACCACGTTGGTTATCATTTTTCTTTCTTCACTTTCGATGACGCCTTCTTCGTGGCTTACATCAACAATAGTACGAAGTTCGCTTTCAGTGATAGAGGCTTCACGCTTGGAAGTGTCAATGTGAAAAAGCTTTAAAACTCCGCGCGCTATGATATTGATTATGAAGATGACAGGGGTCAGTATGGTTATAAGCGCCTTTATTGGACCTGAATAAAACAGCGCAAGTTTTTCGGAATGTATGGTTGCAATTGATTTTGGAGCTATCTCGCCGAATATGAGAACATATACGGTAAGAAGACCGGTGGCAACTCCCGTGCTTATGCTTTGAAACTGCTTTATGGTAAGGGCAGTCACCATGGAAGAAGCCGTAATATTGACTATGTTATTTCCGATAAGGATGGCGCTGAGCATCTTTGTGGGATCTTCAATAAGGGAAAGCACCCTTGCGGCTTTTTTATTTCCTTCATCTGCGAGTGTTTTCATCTTTATCCTGTTGACTGTGGTAAGAGCTGTCTCGGCGCTTGAAAAAACGCCGGACAGAAGCAGGAGTATAATGATGATAACTGACATGACGGTTGTACTCATTATTTATCGTCCTCGTCTTCATCTTCAACGGTGAAGTTCATGACCTGACGCTTTCTTGCCATTTCATCACTGTCAAGATATTCGTCGTAGGTTGTGATCTTATCTATAAGACCGTTAGGAGTGATCTCCATGATCCTGTTGGCTATGGTCTGTATGAACTGGTGATCCTGCGATGTAAAGAGCACAACTCCAGGGAATTTTATTACACCGTTGTTGAGAGCGGTGATCGATTCCATGTCAAGATGGTTGGTAGGCTCGTCAAGGATGAGAACATTGGAACCTAAGATCATCATCTTTGAAAGCATTACCCTTACTCTTTCTCCTCCGGACAGGACATTGACCTTCTTTACGCCGTCATCGCCGGCAAAGAGCATTCTTCCGAGGAAACCTCTGACATAGGTAGGATCTTTCTCCGGTGAATAAGGCATGAGGAAATCAACGATCGTCTCATCACCTTTAAATAACGCTGTATTGTCCTTAGGGAAGTATGAGACTGACGTTGTGATGCCCCATTTGTAATCGCCTTCATCAGGTTCAAGTTCTCCCGCCAGTATCCTGAACAGGGTGGTCGTAGCAAGCGTATTCGGACCTACGAAAGCAACCTTGTCGTCATGACCGAGGATAAAGGAAATGTTATCGAGTACTTTTACTCCGTCGATAGTCTTTGAAAGATTATTGACTGTAAGTACCTCGTTTCCGATCTCGCGGTTAGGTCTGAAATCGATATAAGGATATTTACGGCTTGAAGGACGGATATCATCGAGCTCGATCTTTTCAAGGGCTCTCTTTCTTGAAGTAGCCTGCTTTGACTTTGAAGCGTTTGCGGAGAAACGCTGGATGAATTCCTGAAGCTCTTTGATCTTTTCTTCTTTCTTCTTGTTGGCTTCCTTAAGCTGCTTGATCATAAGCTGGCTGGATTCATACCAGAAGTCATAGTTTCCGGCATAGAGCTGTATCTTGCCATAATCAATATCCGCAGTCTGGGTG
>CACZSY010000015.1 GCA_902783965.1 uncultured Lachnospiraceae bacterium | reverse complement strand
TATTTATTTTTTGCTTTTTTAATATCTTTATAATAAAAATGAAGCACTATCTTTTCCAGATATCTTTTAAGAACGATCTGTATCTCTTCTTTGGGGTCTATCGGTTTTACCAGAAATGAGGTTATCCCCGCTCTGTTGGCTCCGTAGACATCCGTAAACAGCTGATCCCCGATAAATACCGTCGTTTTTTTGTCCGTATTCATAAGCTCCATTGCCTTTTCATATCCCTTTGCCGACGGCTTATGGGCTTTATGTATATATAAGACCTGAGCGTCCTTATTAAATCTTTCAACCCTCTCCCTGTCGTTGTTCGATAAAAGGCAGACCTTAAAACCTATGTTCTTAAGCCTGTTCATAAGCTTTATCGAACGCTCGTCCGCATCCGCATCATGCATAACAAGGGTATTGTCTATATCAAAGATAAGTCCTCTGATTCCCGATCCGTAGAGTTTTTCAAAATTAATGGCATAGGTGGAATCAAATGTCTTCTTAGGATAAAACTTCTTAAACATTGCTCCTCCTGTACGCCGCCCTGATGATAGGACGTTTTTCTATCAGTGTAGTATCATCGCTTGTCTCAGGATCCTTTTCAAAGATCGAGAAAGCTACATTGGTTCCGTGGTCGGCGGCTCTTTCCAGATTGGATACGATATCGGTAAATACCATTCCCGCCTGAGGATCGCACATGTCATACATCATTCTGCTTATATGATTCTTAAGGAGTCTTCTCTCCATCTCATCCGTTCTGTTTTCAAGCTCCTTAATGCTTTCAAGATTATTTACGTCCGCATTGGAGAACATCTCAAGTGAAAGCTCCAGAAGTTTATTGACCGTTGCCTGCATTGTTCTTAATTCTTCGGCAGCCGTATTGCTGAACTGGAAACGGTCTCTTATCTTGGTCGATGCGAAATCCGCGATATTCTCCGCATGGTCGCCAATACGCTCAAAGTCGTTAACAACATGGAACAATGCGCCGAGCATCTTTTTATCGCCCAAAGGAAGCCTTAACTGGTTTACCTTAACAAGATAATTGGTTATCTCCGTGTTAAGGTAGTCTATCGTCTTTTCAACCTCATATACTTTTTCAACCTTGGTCTGGTCTCCGTACAGAAGGCCTTCCATTGCTCTGTTGAGATTCTCTATCGCAAAGCTTCCCATTCGTTCTGTCTCAAGCACTACCTGAGGGATAGCTGTCGCAGGTGAATAGACTGTGTGCTCACCGATATATTTAAGAGTCATCTGTGCCTCTGCCTCCTGCTCATCGCCCTTATCAGGAATGATCAGATAAGCAAGCTTTATTATCAGCTCGGAGAAAGGCATGAGCATGATAACCTGGACTATCTTAAAGAGCATGTGAGTATTGGCCACATTTTTCATAAGTATCTCTTCCTGCGACGCAGTTGAATGCGAGGTCAGTTTTTCAATCGCCCACTGTACATAATCTCCCGCGAAGAGTATGATCTCGAAAAAGATCACAGTACCGATGACATTTATCAGCAGATGAAGGAGCGCCGCTCTCTTGGCGTTATTGTTACCGCCCAGGGAAGCCAGCACAGCCGACACGCAGGCTCCGATGTTGCAGCCGAGTATTATGAAGAAACACATCTGCAGGTCTATAAGTCCCTGTGATGCAAGTACCATCAATATACCGACCGTTGCCGATGAGCTCTGGACTATGGCCGTTGCCACTGTTCCGACCAGAACTCCTACCACCGGATTATTAAGAGAGGTCAGCAGATCTGAAAATTCCGGAGAATTCTTAAGAACTCCAACACTTGAAGACATTGTGCTCATTCCTATAAACAGAATTCCGAAACCTATGAGGATCTCGCCCACTTTATTGGCCATAGGCTTTTTTATGAACATATAAAGGATAATGCCCCCCATAAGTATCAGCGGAGCCACCCTTGTAAGGTTGAACGCCATCAACTGCGCGGTAACCGTTGTACCGATATTGGCGCCGAAGATGATTCCGATAGCCTGTGAAAGATTCATCAATTCGGCGTTAACGAAGCTGACAACGATAACCGTCGCAGCGCTGGAACTCTGTATTACGCCGGTAAAGACGATCCCGACAAGACATCCCAAGATCTTATTTTTGGTAAATGCTTCAAGGATCGATCTCATCCTTGCACCCGCGGCTTTCTGAAGGCCGCTGCCCATAAGAGTCATACCGAACATAAACAGTCCGAGACCGCCCAACAGACCAAGCATATTGTTAAATATGTCAGATGTACTCATAAATCCTCCATGTACATTAACGATCGGCTCACGATCGTTCGTAAAAAAAGTTTTCCACTGATAACGGATCTCTTCGCACCCGGTGCTCCCGAAATCCCGCCAAAACCATTATCCTCATTTTATATGATTTGAGAAAAAGTTACAAGAATGTTATAATAGTTTTATCAATTTTATCAACCAGGGAGGCCTCAAATGAGAAAAAGAATACTTGAATATGTAAAAATGATAGACGAAATGTTAAAAAAAGAAGAATCAGCTTCACAACCATTCGGTGGAAGCCGGGCTGATGCCGATGAAGTTATTAACCGTCATCTTACCCAGATATCCTTTTTTATGCATGAACGGCTGATACATCTTATCGTTACAGTAATTTTTGCTATCCTGACATTCATGTCAATGATGTTTTTCATCTATTGCGGAGAGATAATGATATTTATCCTTACTATTTCTCTTCTTGTCCTGCTGGTTCCTTATATAAGGCATTATTACTGTCTTGAAAACAATACCCAGCATATGTACGAGCAGTATGACCGTATGATAAAACTTAAGGACAGTCTGTAAACCCGTTTTTATTTATGGCGGTGTCAATAGACTGATATGCAGGTTTACTTTCCCAACAGCATTCTGGCTGTCTTTTTATCCTTATGCATCTTCGCTTTAAGCTCCTCCAGATTACTGAAACGGATCTCATCGCGGAGATGTTTAAGGAGATTTACCCTGATATTCTGTGAATAGATATCCCTGTCAAAATCAAAGATATTGGTCTCGCAGCCATAGATCTTCCGGCCTTCTATTGTCGGTTTAATACCGACATTCGCTATACCATAGAAATTCTCATCATTTATCTTAATACCCGCAAGGTATACGCCTCTGCATACGACCAGCTTGTCATCCGGCCACATCAGGTTTGCGGTAGGCATTCCGAGCGTTCTTCCGAGCCGGTTGCCTGTCACAACAACGCCTTCAAGGCTGTATTCCCTTCCCAGCATGGCTTTGGCCATTTCCATGTCGCCGAGGCTTAAACATTCCCTTATCCTCGTCGAACTTATCCTTTTTCCCATAAATTCTTTTTTCTCAATGCATCTTAGTGTAAAACCGTATTCATCTCCCATTTTCTTAAGAAGCGCCGTATTCCCTCTTCTGCCTGCCCCAAAAGCAAAATCAAAACCGGTCACGACCATATGCGCGCCCAGCCTGTCTATCAGGTATTCCCTTACAAAATCCTCGGCTTCGATATTTTTAAGTTCATCATTCAGTTCCGCTTCTATAAGAATATCACATCCCGCTTCCTCGAACAGCCTCCTCCTTTCGGCTTTAGAATAGATCGCCCCGTCTTTTCTGTCCATAAGAAGGTTTACGGCTACAGCCGTTCTGTGAAAAAGCTTCTGCGAAACAACTTCTTTGATAAGAGCAGCATGCCCTAAGTGAAGTCCGTCAAATTTTCCGATCGTAACGGCTGTATTATTCAGTTTTATGTCGGAAAAACCGTTATAGACTATCACCGTTGAATGTTTTCCTTTCTTGATCAACAATATTTCCGCAAGCCAAAGCTTCTCAGATTTCCCGGACCGGAAACATCTTGAACACTTTAAATATCTGCTTCGCCTCATCAAACTCGTACAATGCTTTAAACCTGCCGGCGCTGTCATAAACCCTTACAAGCTGTCCATCGACGGACGCCGGACATTCCCTGAAACTGTCCCTTATAAGGTAATTACCATTGGAAAGCCCCTTATCGCCTGTTTCATTTACATAGGCAGCCGGATACTGTGAAAGCGCGTTCTCTGTGCTTATGATATGTTCCTCAAGCTTTCCTTCCGACACAATCTCCTCTATCTCTTTCAGGGTAAGCGCATCAGAAAGATCGAACATTCCCGAACGTGTCCTTTTCAGTTCTTTCATGCAGGAGGCATGTCCGAGTCTGATACCTATATCATCGCACAGGCTTCTGATATAAGTTCCTTTGGAACATGAGACGGTGAATCTTATCTCACGGTTATCTTCGCTTATGTTTATGATATCTATCTTATCTATCAGTACTCGTACAGGTTTTCTTTCAACCTCAATGCCTTCTCTGGCAAGCTCATACAGCTTTTTACCGTTGATCTTCTTCGCACTGTACATTGGAGGGACCTGATCATACTCTCCTTCAAAGCTTTTGATGGCTTTGATGATCTCTTCCCTTTCAAGTTCCCTGTCACAGGTTCTGACCGTTTTTCCTGTAATATCAAGAGTATCTGTCGCGATACCGAATATCATAACCGCTTCGTATTCTTTACTCTTTTCTGTCAGCATGTCGCAGAGTCTTGCAGCGTTTCCCAGACATACAGGAAGAACTCCCTCCGCCTGCGGATCGAGAGTTCCTGTATGTCCTATCTTTTTCTGTTTTAATATTCCTCTGAGTTTCGCCACCACGTCATGGCTGGTGAACCCTTTTTCTTTATATATGTTAATGATGCCGTTATACATTTTTTCAGACCCCCTGTATCTTCTGCGGCCTGTGTTCTTTTATCCTTTTATACCAGCTGCTGTTCAATATGCATCGTAAGATTGTTAATGACATCATGTACCGCGCCGTTCATCTTGCATCCGGCTGCCATTTTGTGACCGCCGCCTCCGAAAAATACCGCGATCTTATTCACGTCAACTATCCCATTGGAACGAAGGCTGACCTTATATTCCTGCTCAGCCGTCTCATGTATAAGAATGGCAACCTCAACTCCTTTGGTTATACGAAGCTGATCTATTATGCCGTCAAGATCGCTGGCATCGGCTCCATAGAATTTCATCATCTTCTGGGACACTCTTGATACGATGCACTTTCCGTCAAGACACATGATGCTCTCAAGAAGACATCTTCCAAGTATCTGGTTCTGAGTGTATGTCTTCTCATAGAAGCTCTCTTCTGTTATCTGTGTGAACGGAACACCTTTATTTATCAGAAGTCCGGCCACCTCAAATGTCCTTCCGGATACATTGGAATGCTTAAAGACTCCCGTATCGTGAAGTATTCCCATATAGAGACAGGTCGCGATATCCGTGTTGATCTTATCGTAATCAAACAGTTCAAAGATCACCTCGCATGCTGAGCTTGCTTCAGGTACGATATGATTGAACCTGCAGTAACCTTTATTGCTTATATGATGATCTATACAGATCGTAAACTTCGATCTGTCAAGAAATTTCACACAGTCTCCTATCCTTCCCGGATCTCCGCTGTCAAGACAGATGAACAGATCAAATTCTCTTTCCGATTCCGAATCAAAATCAGTGATTATCTCGTCGCTTCCCTTTAAAAGCCTGAACTTTTCAGGAACACTTTCCAAAAATGCCACTGTACTTTTCTCAGGATAATTAACCCTGATATAATTATACATGGCTGTGACTGAACCGAGGCAGTCTCCGTCAGGACGTACATGACCGCATATGCCGATGGACTGCGCCTTTTCAATCTCTTCAATCAGTTTGTTCATTCGCCTCATCCTTCCCGACTACTTCATCAATGAGCTTCGACATATTTACGCCTCTCTCAATAGACTGATCCATAATGAATCTGAGTTCCGGAGTATTGCGTAAGTTAACTGTTCTTGCAAGAGCGCTCCTTAAAAACGGCTCCGCGCTTAGAAGACCTTCATAAGTGGTTCTCTTCTTTTCTTCGTCTCCCATTACGCTGATATATACTTTGGCGCTCTTAAGATCCTTAGCGACCTCAACAGCCACTACCGAGGTAAGAGGGCTTATCCTCGGATCCTTTATCTCCCTTGAGATAAGGATCGAAAGCTCTCTTAAGACCTCTTCATTTATCCTGGTGCTTTTAATATCATTTTTTTTCATAATTATCTTGGCACCTCTTCCATAACATAGAATTCTATCTGGTCAAATTCTGTAAAGTCATTAAACTTCTCGAATACAAGACCGCACTCATAACCAGTCGCAACTTCCTTGACGTCATCCTTAAATCTCTTAAGTGACGCAAGATTTCCTGTATAAATGAGTTCTCCGTCTCTTGTTATCCTTGCGCTTGCGCCTCTTACTATCTTTCCGTCAAGCACATAAGAACCCGCAATGGTTCCGACTCCCGAAGCCTTGAATGTCTGTCTTACTTCCGCATGACCTATTACTTTTTCCACGAAGATCGGATCAAGCATTCCCTTCATGGCAGCCTCCACGTCTTCTATCGCGTTGTAGATGACTTTGTATAGTCTCATATCAACCTTTTCTCTGTCGGCTACTTCCTTCGCCTGATTGTCAGGACGTACATTGAAGCCGATCACGATCGCGTTGGAAGCGGCTGCAAGAGCAACGTCGGATTCATTGATAGAACCTACTCCGCCATGGATAACCTTGACCGCAACTTCTTCATTGGAAAGCTTCTCAAGACTCTGTCTTACAGCTTCAACCGAACCCTGAACATCGGCTTTGACGATGATGTTGAGTTCCTTGATATTACCTGCCTGTATCTGTGAGAAGAGTCCGTCAAGCGACAGTTTCGACCTTGTGTCGTCCTTTAATTTCTCCCTGTCCTTTCTGATAAACTCTTCGGCGTAGCTTCTTGCTTCCTTTTCATTATCTGTCTGGATAAGGATCTCTCCGGAATTCGGCACATCATTAAGTCCGAGAATCTCTACCGGAGTAGAAGGTCTCGCATGCTTGACTCTTCTTCCCTTGTCATCTATCATGGCTCTGACTTTACCAAATGTAGATCCTATGCTTACAGGATCTCCGACTCTTAAAGTACCCTTCTGGATAAGGACAGTCGCAACAGGTCCTCTTCCCTTGTCAAGCTGAGCCTCGATAACAAGGCCTCTTGCCTTCCTGTCAGGATTAGCCTTGAACTCACACATCTCGGCAGTAAGGAGTATCATATCAAGAAGAGTATCGATACCTTCCTTGGTATGTGCGGATACAGGAACAAATACTGTATCTCCGCCCCAGTCTTCCGCTATAAGACCATACTCAACAAGCTCCTGCTTAACTCTTTCGATATTGGCGCTTGGCTTATCTATCTTATTGATCGCAACAATGATCTGGATGCCTGCGGCTTTGGCATGGTTGATAGCCTCTATCGTCTGAGGCATAACGCCGTCGTCAGCAGCAACAACAAGGATCGCGATATCGGTTGAATTGGCGCCTCTCATACGCATTGAGGTAAACGCTTCATGTCCCGGCGTATCTAAGAAAGTTATCTTCTCACCGTTAATATTTACAACATATGCTCCGATGTGCTGTGTTATACCGCCTGCCTCTTTATCTGTAACGTGTGTCTGTCTGATAGCGTCAAGAAGTGAAGTCTTACCATGGTCAACATGACCCATTACGCAGACTACAG
>CACZSY010000014.1 GCA_902783965.1 uncultured Lachnospiraceae bacterium | reverse complement strand
TCTTGCAAGACATAACAAAGCCTGTGTAGTCAAAGGAAATCTTGCCGATTACTCCGGAGACTGTTTCCTTGGGATCGACGCGGGAAGTACGACAACGAAAGTCGCTCTGGTCGGCGAAGACGGTTCGCTTCTGTATTCATATTACAGCAACAATAACGGAAGCACTTTAAAGACTGCCATAAAAGCTATAAAAGAGATTTATCAGCTGCTTCCGAAGGACTGCCGTATCGTGCGCTCATGCTCTACAGGCTACGGCGAACATCTCATAAAGGCTGCTCTCATGCTTGACGAGGGCGAAGTTGAAACTGTTGCCCACTACTATGCCGCAAGCTTTTTTGATCCAAAGGTTGACTGCATCCTTGATATCGGCGGTCAGGATATGAAATGCATCAAGATAAAGAATCATACCGTTGACAGCGTGCTTTTAAACGAAGCCTGCTCATCGGGCTGCGGTTCATTTATTGAGACATTTGCCAGATCCCTTAATTATGAAGTCGAGGATTTCGCAAAAGTGGCTCTTTTCGCGAAACATCCAATCGATCTTGGAACAAGATGTACTGTATTCATGAATTCCAAGGTTAAACAGGCGCAAAAAGAAGGCGCAGGTGTTGAAGATATTTCTTCCGGACTTGCCTATTCGGTAATAAAGAATGCTTTATATAAGGTTATCAAGCTTTCCGATCCTAAAGATCTCGGTGATAATATCGTAGTACAGGGCGGAACCTTCTATAATGATGCCGTACTTCGAAGCCTTGAAAAGATAGCGGGCATTCAGGTGATCCGTCCCGATATTTCGGGAATAATGGGAGCGTTTGGCGCCGCCCTTATAGCAAGGGAGCATTATGAAGATCAGGATACGACAATGCTTTCAATAGACGCGATCAACGATCTGACCTTTGAGACCACGCTTACCCGCTGCAAAGGCTGTACCAACAGCTGCCACCTTACCATCAACAGATTTACAGGCGGAAGAAGATATATCACCGGTAACAGATGCGAACGCGGTCTTGGAAAAGAAAAGAGCAATAAAGATACTTATAATCTTTTCAAATATAAAAACGAGATCACTTTCGGATATGAACCGCTCGAAGCTGACATGGCTTACAGAGGAACCGTCGGGATCCCGCGCGTTCTTAATATGTATGAGAACTATCCTTTCTGGTTCAAATTCTTTACAAAGCTCGGATACAGGGTCATCATTTCCCCTGAATCCACCAGAAAGATTTATGAGCTTGGAATTGAGTCGATACCAAGCGAATCCGAGTGTTATCCGGCAAAGATAGCCCACGGACATATTGAATGGCTGATAAAAAATAATGTTGATTTCATCTTCTATCCATGCGTTGCCTATGAAAGAAAAGAAGATCCGGGAACCAACAACCACTACAACTGCCCTATCGTTACTTCTTACGGAGAAAATATTAAAAATAACGTCGAAGCCATTACCAGCGGTCAGGTGAAATTTGAGAATCCTTTCCTTTCATTTGAAAGCGAGAAGATAATCGCGGACAGGCTTGTAGTGCTCTTTAAGGAAAAAGATATTGCGGCAAAGGAAGTAAGGCTCGCCGCCCACGAAGGCTGGATCGAACTTGAAAATGTCAGACAAAAGATCCGCGCCAAGGGCGAAGAGGTACTTGCCTATCTTGAAGCCAATAACAAGAAGGGCATCGTACTTGCCGGAAGACCTTATCATATAGATAATGAGATCAATCACGGAATACCGGAGCTGATCAATTCTTATGATGTTGCAGTTCTTACCGAGGACAGCGTATCACATCTGATGCCTCCGAAACGTCCGCTTATAGTCAGCGACCAGTGGGTATATCATTCAAGATTATATGCTGCCGCCACCCTTGTAAGCGCCAAGCCTTATCTTGAATTAATACAGCTTAACAGCTTCGGATGCGGACTTGACGCCGTTACCACGGATCAGGTCAATGACATTCTTTCCGCAAACGGAAAGATCTATACGGTTCTTAAGATAGATGAAGTCAACAACCTTGGTGCGGCAAGGATAAGGATACGTTCCCTTCTTTCAGCCGTTA
>CACZSY010000013.1 GCA_902783965.1 uncultured Lachnospiraceae bacterium | reverse complement strand
TCCCGTTCCGGTGCGTGTCATTTCGGCTTTTCTCATTTTCACACGCACCGTTTTCCCGTTCCGGTGCATGTCATTTCATAGCGGAAACGCCTCATTACATTTTGGTGTTTCTTTGAATTTATCGTATCAAGCCTAAGTCATAACTGCTTCGCAATTATGACTTATCACGCGAACTGACTGCAAAGATTTCTTCGAAATCTTCGCAAATCTTTTCGTTTTCACACGCATACGTCCTTCCCCATGATGAAATATTAAAATGCTGCCGACGTGCTTGCTGCTACTGTACTCTAAGTGCTATAATTAATATACAGTTTTAAAAAGTAAATATCAATAATGTATTGAATACAAAAGAGCCTCTAAACCTTCCTGCTTTCTGGAGATTGATCTGCTTATCTCCTGTCCTGACGCTCCGGATCTCACTCCTGTCCTGACGCTCCGGATCTCACTCCTGTCCTGACGCTCCGGATCTCAGAATTAGATTTCGAAAAAAAGGTTTATATTCTGTTCTGTCGTATGTAATATTATGTATATCATTTTTTATTAAGGAGACCGATGTGAAAAGTACAAGGCTGTTAAAATTTGATGTAATTCGTACTATTGCAATTTTTATGATTGTAATGATACATGTTTCCGCATATGTAGTCCTTTATTATAATAAAGATACCTCCTCATCAGCTTTTATAATAGCTAATGTATTTAACGGTTTATCCCGGGCTGGTACGCCAATGTTTTTAATGCTTTCGGGCGCACTTCTTCTTGACGAAAATAAAAAAACAGATACAAGAACATTTTATAAAAAGAAGCTATTATCAATTTTGCTGCTTTTAATAATATGGCTGTTTTTTTACGCTTCTTGGCGTGCGATCATTCTCCCAAAGATACATAGACAACCGCCAGATTTTTCATTATTCCGGGATTATCTTTTAAAACTTCCCGGTTTATTCTCTCATCTATGGTATCTGTTTATGCTGGTCGGAGTTTATATTTTCATTCCTATACTTCGCCTTTTCGTAAAAAAAGAGAACAGGTATTATGTTCTGGGGTATATAATGATCTCGGTTTTTGCTCAGTTTACCGTTAAAACAGCAGATATTCTGACAAGGAGATCATCTTTTACAATAAGTGATTTTTTCACAAAATTTCATCTTGAATATGCCAGCGGATACATGCCGTATGTTTTGATAGGATGGTATTTATCAACATTTCCACCAAAGAAAAAAATCAGAAGACTTTTGCTGGTAGCCGGCGGCATATCTGTCATTAGTATTATCCTTTTGGTACAATTTTTAATAGATGATATTCCTAATGTACGCGAATATATAGTATCAATGGATACACTGCCTGCAATGTTATACGGAGTGGCGTTGTTTATGTTGATATGCGAAATCTGTAAAGATCGGATATCCAATAACCGCTTGATAATCAATATTTCCGTTTCAGCCTTTGGAATATACATTCTGCATGTAATGATTCTTGATATTATGTTATTGTTGATGCCTTGTCGTAAATATTGCGAAAATTATGTCGCACTTTACATTATTACCCTCTATCTGTTTGTTTTTGGAATAACATACTTTTTAGTATTTATATTTTCAAAAATCAAAGGAGTGCGAAAGTTGTTTAGATTTTGACTGCATTTTTTCGATACTACAACTCATCTTCTTCCCGCTTGCCGGATGCCTGAATCCTATCTCCCATGCGCAAAGCTCCAAAGCTTCTTTGGACTGCGCGCCGCCGGCATTTCCATATTCCCTGCCGCTCTTTACCGCTTCTCCATGCTTCTCTCCGCTCTTTACCGGAACTGCGTACTTCCTGTCGCCCTTCACCGGAAGCCCGATATCCGCCATCGTCGCCCTGATCTGATGATGTCTTCCAGTGATAAGTTCGATCTTTACATAAACACCCTCGTCTATCGCCTTGTCTTCTCCCTGCGCATTGATCACAGATTCCTCTCCATGCGCAATGGTTTCCTGCCTTTTTATCCCCTGCCCTTCGATCACGAATTTAAGCGCCGCCCTCTTCGCGTCCTTCCTTTTCTCATCCGCGACAACGGATATATTGTTCTTTCTGTCAAATACCATATAGTTCTCGGCCTCAAATCCGC
>CACZSY010000012.1 GCA_902783965.1 uncultured Lachnospiraceae bacterium | reverse complement strand
ACTGTTGACGCTTCATTCACATCCCCATCGGGCATGCGCACTGTTGACGCTTCATTCACATCCCCATCGGGCATGCGCACTGTTGACGCTTCATTCATATCCCCATCGGGCATGCGCACTGTTGGCAGTCTGAAATATAACCTGCCATGTTTCTTTTTTAATGCCTCAATTCCGTTATCTGAAAGTCCGATATCGGTTTTTCCGCAATATAAATGTTTTTCATTGGCAACCGTTTCGCCATGCCGGATCAGTATCAGGATCATTTCATTTTTCAACTCCGTAATCGATCAGTTCCTGTATCATTCAAGTCTCTCACCGCATATATCTTCTGCCTCTATTTCAACTTCTGCTCCAGTCCGCAGAAAATGCGCGTCACGCTTTCCGCCTCCGATGAAAGATAAGAGCATAACTTTCCCGTCATATCCCGCCAGTCACGCATATCTTTTCCCAAAGGCACAACTCCGCAGAATATATCCTCACAGATAAGTATACTATCCTGCCATGCGTCATGTTTTTCTTTAAAAACCTTCAACGCGTCAATTCCGTTTCTGACACAGTAGAGCGTATATTCCTGAATATTATAGATGCACCGCAGACCAAATTCAATATTCTTGTCTTCAGTGCAGGTAAATATCTGTCCGCTGCTTAATGAGTATTTTCCCTTCGCATATTCAAGTTTCCCCTGATATGCACCGCCTATTATAAAAATCATATCCGTATCCTTCTTTTAAAACTCTGTTTTCCTGCATCCCGACCAGCGCATACACCGCTGTCACGCTTCTATTTTCCTACATCCCGACCAGCGCATACACCGCTATCCCGCAGAGTTCTCCGAAAGTAAGCGCATAGCCGGAAATATCTCCCGACATTCCGTCAAGTGAACGGAATCCTCTGATGAGATAAAAAATGTACCCTGTTATCACGGCTATTGACGCAGATCCGTACCTGCCGAGCACGATAAAACCAATCGCAATTTCCGCAGCGATAACAAATATCAGATAACCCACATGCAATCTTCTTATTCCTTTTCGGTACGCACCCGAGTATTCGCTCACACAGATCGGTCGAAGCATTGTTACGCACAACGCCGCAGCCGTTCTTGAAACCACCGGAATAAGTATAAGTGTATAAATGTCTGCATTTTCATTTGCACAGACAAACAGTGAATACTGCATCATGATCAGCAGACATGCCGAGATCACCGCAAACGACCCGACATGCGGATCTTTAAGGATCCTTCTTCGATCTTCGATATCACGTCTTGATCTTACCGCATCAACAGTGTCCAAAAATCCATCCATATGAATCCCGCCGGTTATAAAGAAAGGAAATGCGCAAAGAACAGCGCCCCGCACCGATCCCGGCAGCTCTAAAATATTTAAAAAATAAGCCGTGACTGTCCATAGTCCCCCGACAACAGCACCGACAACGGGAAGAAACAATGTCATCAGCGGACGCGCCTCTTCGTCCCATTTGCAAAACGGACACGGAATGATCGTAAACATCGTAAGGCACATCACAAATGCGCGAAAATATTTTCTCAAGCTTCAAAAACCTCCCTTATGTTCAAATCTCGCACCCGCGCAAAGTTCTATCACAACATCACATTCTTTTGCAAGGAAACGATCGATCGCCGCCAAAGATGCGCGGTAATTTTCAGTAACAGCATCATAACGGACAGCGTCGGAATAAATATAATCCGTTACAAATACCGCATTACGCGCCTTCTCTAAGATTTTCTTAAGCCCCCTTATGCAGCGCGCGACGGCTTCATTGTTCTCTGTTCCATTACTGTCCTCTGTCCCTTCATCATTTTTCGTCCCTTCAACATTTTCTGCTTCTCTGTTATTAAATGAAAACATTTCATTTAATAACAGCGCCGTTATGCTGTCTATAAGAAATGTGCCGTTTTCGCCTGCCATTTCAATACAGGAACCTATGTTTCTTGAAACCTCAAGAGTCTTAAATCCCATATCCGCGCGTTCTGCTATATGCCTATTGATCCTGTCGCGATCCTCATCGTCACACGGGATCATCGTGGCAACATAATATTTGTTTTTACCGCAGGCTAATCTGTCCGCCGTTTTCAGTGCAAATCCGGTCTTCCCGTTCTTGCAGCCTCCTGATATAAGAACATTCATTATATTCATCCTTTTATTTACATCAATGCTTTCTACGACTCTCGCTTCACTGGGAACGCATCGCCCTCTTCCAATGCTTTCTACGACTCTCGCTTCACTGAGAAAGCATCGCCCTCTCTGATATCATCAAGATAGGAATCGTTTATTTGGGCTTCTTCAAATGTTGCCATTTCATTTATCACAGCACACGCCCCGTCAAGCATCATCATGGCGATCGGGCATCCGCTGCCTTCGCCAAGCCGCATTCCAAGATCAAAAAGCGGCTTAAGTCCCATCTCTTCCATCGCAGCCTGATATCCGATCTCAAAGGATCTGTGTGAAGGTATCATGTATTCCCGCGCGGAAGGACAGAGTCTGTATGCGCAAAGCGCCGCAACGACTGAAATAAATCCGTCTATCACAACCGGAACACGTCTGTATGCCGCACCGATAAATGCTCCCGTCATTGCCGCTATATCGAAACCTCCGACCTTGGACAAGACATCTATCACATCATTCTTATTCGGTCTGTTCAGCTCGATCGCTTTCCTGATCACCTTAAGTTTATTGTCGTAAGCCTTGTCTGTTATCCCTGCTCCGCGTCCGGTGACAGCTTCTGCTTTTTGTCCTGTAAGCACGGCAAGCACGGCTGATGAAGTAGTCGTATTTCCTATTCCCATCTCGCCGACACCCAAAACATTTACACCTTCATCCACGGCATCGCAGGCCAGCCCGATCCCCCGGATAACTGCAAGAAGCGCCTGCTCCCTTGCCATTGCCGCCCCTTTTGCGATATTGCGCGTTCCGAACGCGATCTTTCTGTCAACGACTTTCGGATCTTTGATCTCGGCATTTACTCCGATATCGCAGACGCATATCTCGCATCCGAACTGTTTTGCGAGAACGGCAACTCCGCTTTTTCCGTGTGCCATATTGACCGTCTGCGCATAAGTTACCGATTGCGGAGCGCTTGCAACTCCTTCCTCCGTAACCCCGTTGTCCGCGCAGAGAACAAGAATACGTTTTTTATCAAGTTTATTATGGACTCTTCCGGTAATACCCGCAAGCCGGATAGACAATTCTTCAAGCCTTCCCAGACTTCCCGGCGGCTTGGCAAGCCTTGACTGGTATTCCTTTGCTTTCTCCTGCGCATCACGATCAAGTCCGGTCACGCACTCAACTATGCTTTTTAGTTTATCTTCGTATTGAATCTTATCCACCATATATCTCCATCTATTTGATCCCGCAGCGATAAAGTCTTCCTTTTTCAGTTCTGTTTTATCTGCCCTTGCGATCATCTGCCTGTCCTTTAAAATTCAATCCCTTTTCTAGCTTTTATCCCTTTATCAAACGGATGTTTTACTTTTTTCATCTCTGTTACATAATCGGCTGCCTCGATAAGTTCTTTCGCCGGATCCCTGCCCGTCAGGACGATCTCACGCTTTTCCCCTTCCGTCTTAAAAAACCTCATAAGTTCCTCACGGTCAAACATTTCATATCCATATGCGGACACTGCCTCATCCAAAACTATAAGATCAAATTCCGCTGCTTTGGAAACTATCTTCGCAAGAACATTACTGTAACAATACCTGACTTCCCCTATCTGTTCATCGGTCATGTTCTTAAATCTTCCGCAGAATATCTCAGGGATCATAACCTCAACATCCGGTATTGAAGAAAGAACATTTATCTCCGAAGATCTCCCGTTTTTAAAAAACTGCGCAAAAAGGACTTTCATCCCGCTGCCGGCCGCTCTTACTGCAAGTCCGCAGGCAGCAGTAGTCTTGCCTTTTCCGTCACCATGATATAAATGTCTCATATTCCGTTCTCCAGTATTGAATAAACAAGTTCCATATCAAGCGCATTTCTCACATTTTCGGCAAGCCTGTCATACTGCGCATTTCGATAAGCTTTTGCATCAAACTCCGTATTCTCATCAAATACAAGTCCGCGGGCTTTATAAAGCGCTCCCACTATCGTCTGCGCTATATCATTTTCATCAAACAGACCATGTATATAACTTCCGTAAATACTACCGTTCTGGAAAATTTCTGCGTCATCAGGTCCGCTCTGCCCCATATGGATTTCATAGCCGCGGTATCTTTTCCCGTTAAGTCCTTCAAATATACCCTTTATTCCCGAAAACAGTCCTTCCGTCTGGGTACGTTTCTTTTCATTTTCAAATACGGTATCAATATTTAAAAGCCCAAGTCCTGCCATCCTGCCGCCGCCTTCGCTGCCTACCGGATCGGATATGCTCTTTCCGAGCATCTGCAATCCTCCGCAGATCCCGAAAACCGGCGTCCCGTGTGAAGCAGCTTTAAGTATCATTGCTTCAAGACCGCTTTGCCTCATCCATCTAAGATCCGCTATCGTGGATTTAGTTCCGGGAATGATCACCATGTCCGGCGTTCCAAATTCCGCAGTGTTTCTTATATAGCGCAGCGAAACTCCCGAAAAACGGGATAACGGAGTAAAATCCGTAAAGTTGGATATCCTCGGAAGCGAAATGACAACGATATCTATTTCCTTCCGTTTACCGCAGTTAAGCCTTTCGCTCAGGCTGTCTTCGTCATCAATATCGATCTGTAAGTATGGAACCACCCCCGCGCAAGGCACTTTCACAAGATTGTAAAGCATATCGAGTCCCGGATCAAGGATAGAAACATCGCCCCGGAATTTATTGATAACGGTAGCTTTTACCATCGCCCTTTCCTCCGGTTCAAGAAGCGCCACCGTTCCGTAAAGCTGGGCAAAAACTCCTCCGCGGTCTATATCGCCGACAAGCAGTACGGGCGCTTTCACCATTTTTGCAAGCCCCATATTTACTATATCGTCAGCTTTGAGATTGATCTCCGCAGGACTTCCCGCTCCTTCGATCACGATCACATCATTTTCAGCTGCCAGCATATCATATGCGCGCATGATATCGGGAATCAGTTGTTTTTTATATCTGAAATAATCCGCGGCGCTCATATTCGCGCGCACTTCACCGTTTACGATCACCTGTGAGCCGACATCCGTTGTAGGTTTAAGTAAGATTGGGTTCATCAGTACCGACGGTTCCTGACCAGCGGCCTGCGCCTGAACCACCTGCGCCCTGCCCATTTCCAGTCCTTCTTTTGTTATAAATGAGTTAAGCGCCATATTCTGTGATTTAAACGGAGCCACCCGCAATCCGTCCTGCGCAAATATCCGGCAAAGCGCCGCGCACAACAGGCTCTTGCCGGCATTTGACATTGTTCCCTGTATCATTATCGGTCTTGCTTTTTTCACAATAAAACCTCTTTTTTCTGTTTACAAAATGTTAGTCTTCTCTATCTTTTTGCTTCGGATCTACCGTTAAATATCCCTGCTTCATGTTTCTATGCATGATCTTGATCGATAATATCCTTTATGGTTGATAAAAGCCTGTCATTTTCTTCCGGTCGTCTTACCGCAATCCTTAGAAAACCTTTCTTTAATCCTGTAAAATCCGAACAGTCACGAACAAGGATTCCATATTCAAGAAGTCTGCTGCAAAGGTCTTTTTCAGAATACAGAAGCAGGAAGTCAGCTTCACCGGGAAACACCTTTATTCCTATGGATGACAGTTCTCCTGCCAGTCTTTTTCTCTCCTTTGAGACAGTCTTCACAGTCTTATCCAACCACTCCATGCAGTCAAGCGCCGCGCAGCCCGCCTCCTGGGCAGGTAAGGACACATTCCAGCACGGAGCTTTCCCGGCCATATTGTTTAACAGCTCATTATCGCAGCACATTGCGTATCCCAACCTCAGTCCCGGTATGGCAAAGCTTTTAGTAAACGCTTTAAGTATCAGCACGTTGCGATGTGTCCGCAGCAGCTCCTGTGTGTCATACATTTCAGGAGAATCCGTCATATCCAGAAAACACATGTCAACGAACATCCTCACTCCTGTTTCCGCGATCTTTAAAAGTAAGCCCGGACTAACATTTTTTCCTGTAGGATTGTTCGGAGTGCAAATGAACAACGCGCCGTACTGCGTCATCTCCTTTTCCAATAACCCGTCATCAAGTTCAAATCCGTTTTGTTCATTAAGGATATGATCTTCCGTCTTTACGCCCGCGGCGTTAAGCGCTGTCCGATACTCGCCAAACGTCGGCGAAACTATCAGCGCCGGCTTATCCTTTGCAAGTGTATATGCAAAAGAATATATAAGCTCCGCGGCGCCGTTTCCGCAAAGTATATTATCCGCAGGCACTCTTTCCTTGTTCGACAGCTTTTCACGCAGTTTCCCGCAGTACGGATCAGGATAAACAAAACTTTGTCCTGCCGCGGCCTCGGCAGCCAGCCTTACCTTTTCGGGCATTCCAAACGGATTGACATTGGCGGAAAAGTCAAGCAGTACTTTGTTGGTGTAGATGTCCCCGCCGTGGGGGGTTTTATCATTTAAAATCATTTATCATCTTCCTTATATATCCGCTTCACAGTCGGTTCGCGCGACGTTTGGCGCGATCAGATCAAAGAAACCCTGAGCAGAGCGAAGTGTTTCTCCTTTGCGAAGATTTCGAAGAAATCTTTACAGTCGGTTCGCGCGATATGTCATAATTGCAAAGCAGTTATTACCCGGGCCTGGCGCGATCAGATCAAAGAAACCCTGAGCAGTGTGCCGACGACAAGCATCAGTACCGAAGCAGTATACATAAGGCGGTCGGCGCGCTTTATATCAGCAGGTTCTACAGGTTTCATATCGTCTCCGATATACTCTTTTTTATGGACTATCCCACCGTAAACGGCGTCTCCCGCCAGCCGCACCCCGAGTGCTCCGGCACATACCGATTCCGTCTGCGCGGAATTGGGGCTTGCATGTTTACAGCGGTCACGGCGAAATATCCTGTACGCATTCCTGCCGTCAAGTCTGCAGAGCGGACATGATATTATCATAAGCAAAGCGCTTATTCTTGCCGGTATAAAATTTACAATATCATCGGTCTTCGCGGCGGCTTTCCCGAAATACAGATATTTTTCATTCTTGTATCCGAGCATGGAATCCATCGTATTTATGGATTTATAAAAAAATCCCCCCGCGGTGCCGAAAAGAAACATCCAAAACAAAGGTGCGATAACTCCATCGGATGTGTTTTCGGCTACAGTCTCGATCGCCGCACGGCAGATCCCGTTTTCATCAAGTACGTCCGTATCCCGTCCAACAATGTATGAAACAGCCTGTCGCGCCGCTTCGGTATCTCCATTTTCCAGAGCTGTTTCCACCTTCACGCTTTCACGCGCAAGCTGTCTGGCCGCAATAAGCTGCCAGCACATAATACTGCTTATGGCAAGATAAAATGCCGGATGAAGTTTCCACATGACCCATAGAACCGCTGCCGGTATTGCCGTCGAGATAAAAGCAACTATTATAACCGTTAAAACTCCGCGCATGAAGTTTCGTTTTTTATTCCCCGGCATGCCGTCATTCTCTTTCATGCCATTATTTCCCGGCATGCCGTCATATCGAAGTTTCCTATCAAGAAATGAGATCAGTTTTCCTATCTCCACTACCGGATGCGGAACCACATACGGATCCCCGGCAAAAAAATCTATTATAAATCCTATTACGATCGCGCAGGTCTGATATATAAACAATTCCTTCATCGATCAGCCCTCTTTTGCATAACAAATATCGTTACCGGATTATTTGCTGACATCAGATGATATGCACCCGCTTTTTTCGTTCTCGATACATTGAGCGTTATGGCTTCAAAAGTATCAAAGCAGTCAAAACCATATTCTTTGGCACAGGCGAACGCTTCTGCCTGGGATTCAAGCGTAACGGTATTCATCACGATCCTTACTTCCGGATTCTTCTTAAGAAGCATTTCCAGTATCCCGCGCAGCCTGCCCCCGCTTCCTCCGATAAATGCATGTGTCGGAGCGGGCAGTTTATCAAGCGCGTCCGGCGCCGTACCTGAAACAATATGAATATTATCTGCTTTAAATCTTAATCTGTTCTGTTTTATCAGCTCTGCCGCATCGCTGTTTTTTTCGATCGCATATACCTGTCCCCTGTATGCGGCAAGCGCGCATTCCACGGAAACAGAACCGGTTCCCGCTCCGATATCCCATACTATCGAATCAGCCTGCAGGGATAATCCGGATATGGAGACCGCGCGGATCTCAGATTTGGTCATAGGAACATTTCCGCGTACAAACCGGTCGTCATCAATCCCAAGATTAATCTCTTCGACCGCATCCGGATTTTCGATATATATGACCGAAAGCGGATCATACTCCCTTTCACAAAGTGAGCTGACGCTGCCTTTGGTTATCCTTTCATCAGGAAATGAAAGTCTTTCACCGACTGCTCCGTGCAAATGTCCTAAGCCATACTCCTTCATTTTTTCAAATATCACCGCCGGCGTATTTTCACCGCCTGTAAGCATAAATATTTTTTTATTCCTGCAGACGGCGCTTATGAAATTCATGTTCCTGCCGTGAAGACTCACCTGGGCTGCATCATTTCTGCTGACCTTAAGCTTCGCCGCAAACGCAGCTGTTGAAGAGATCCCCGGAAGCACAGTTATATGAACGTTACACAAAGTATCTCCCGTAATATTCCAGGCAGCCGCAGCGGTCAGCTCACCCTCTGCATTTCCGGCAGCCCCAGCAATCAGCTCACCCTCTGCATTCCCAGCAGCCCCAGCGATCAGCTCACCCTCTGCATTTCCGGCAGCCATGGAACTAGCAGGTGACTTGTCATTTTGATCTTCAAATATTTTCAAAAAATTTGCCGCGCCGCTGAAGAACCCTGTATCTCCCCGGAATACTATGACCGCATTTCTTATCGAAGGATGGGATTTAAGCAGGTTTTTTATATTCTCAGGCGCATATTCACTGTAACACGGTTTGTGTAGATTAAGGCTGTTTATTACCGAAGTCGCCCCGAATACCGCGTCGCAGCTTTCAAGCGCTTTCCGGGCTTCCATGGTAAGCATTCCTTCATCTCCCGGACCTATGCCGACCAGGGTTATCTCACGGTCTGACAGTCTGTATGTTTTTTCAAGTTCACGGACAGCCTCTTCGAATAACATCCCGTTTTTTTGCGGCGGACGTCCTATGATGACAGGTATTACCCCACAATCAAGCGCGGCATTTATCTTTTCTTCAAAACCGCCGTTTTTTCCCGAAGCCTTGGTTACGATATACGCTGCATTTATCATTCTCAGCTGCGCAAGATTCATTTCCTTAGTAAAAGGCCCCTGCGCCGCAATTATATGTGATGTCGGAATTCCCGCTTTTTCACAGGCTTCAAGCGATGACGCAACAGGAAGCACTCTTGCCCATACCCTTGACATATCAAGACCTGCATATTCTGATATTTCTTTCGCTCCTGTGGTGATAAGAATATTCCCGCTCCGCCCTGAAAGATAATTTCCGGCTTCGGCGACGGAAGACACATGCACCGCATCGGATACGGAACACAAATGTGCCGATCCGGCGACGGAAGACACATGCACCGCATCCTTTACAACACGATCATTTTCACGCAGTATGCGAAGATAAGGTATTCCTGT
>CACZSY010000011.1 GCA_902783965.1 uncultured Lachnospiraceae bacterium | reverse complement strand
AGCTTCTTCCTCATTCTCATGCCCTGATTCAAATGCTTTCGGATATCTTTTCTTAAGTCCGTTATCACAGAGTTCTTGAAGATACTCCCATGGCGTAAGTCCCTCCCTCACGTCAAATCTAGGTATCTTATAATTTCCGAATTCAATGCTGACATTGCATCTTTCGGCTATTTTCACCGTATTTTCAACAGCTTCTTTTGCATAGGAAAAGAGCTTTTCCATCTCCTGAGGGGACTTGACATAATACTGACCTCCCTCATATCTCATACGGTCTTCGTCATTTACCTTCTTCTGCGTCTGGATACAGAGAAGGATATCATGAGCCTGGGCATCCTCCGCGTAAATGTAATGGCTGTCGTTGGTAGCCACGAGCGGGATATCCATTTCCTTTGACATTCTAAGGAGCGCGCTTATGACATCTGCCTGCTCCGGTATCCCGTGATCCTGGATCTCCAGATAAAAATTCCCATGACCGAATATCTCATCATATCTTGCCGCCGCTTCTTTTGCGCCGTCGTATGAACCTTTGGTTATATTTACCGCTACTTCACCCGCAAGACAGGCGCTCAACGCGATTATTCCCTCATGGTATTCTTTGAGGAGTTCATAATCTACCCTCGGTTTGTAATAAAAGCCCTCAAGAAATCCTCTCGATACTATCTTCATGAGATTGGCGTAGCCTTTATCATTAGAGGCGAGGAGTACCAGATGATAATATCTCCCGTTTCCGGATTCCATATTAAATCTTCCGTTTGGAGCCACATAAACCTCGCAGCCCAGGATCGGTTTTATGCCCTCTTTGATACATTCCTTATAAAAATCAATAACGCCATACATGACCCCATGGTCAGTTATGGCGCAGCTTTTCATCCCAAGCTCCTTTACCCGCTTAACAAGCTGGGGTATCTTGCTTGAGCCGTCTAAAAGACTGTATTCTGTATGTAAATGAAGATGTACAAAATCCATATACGCATCTCCCTTCTCTCCCTATACTTATTCATTTACCTCTCCACAGCGCGTTTTTCTCTTTCAGGGGGTAATTTCTGCGCGCTTTTAAATACTCATATCAGTTTATCCACCATCAGCTTATCAAGCTTCTACTTATACTCACATTAACCTATACTAGAATCAACTTATACTTATATCACCTTATCCAGCTTCAGCTTAAAAGATACGCCAATATCACTGCTGCCTGCGCCACAAGTATCGCCGGCATTCCAATAACGAAATACCAGTGCTTTGTCTTATGCCTGAAAAAATACATTCCGGCGATCGCGCCGATGCTTCCGCCGACCGCCGCCGACATGAACAGAGTCTTTTCGGATATTCTCCAGACATGTCTTCTGGCTTTTGATTTATCTATTCCCATAAGGGCGAAGGCTGCGATATTCGCTATCAGCAGCCATATTAAAAATGCTTTTTCTATAAGATTCATCTTCTCGGTCTTTCTAATTCTCTTCGTTCTATTCGGCGTTGTTACTCTCTGCCGCATCTTTCTTCGGAAGATCAACTTTTATGCAAAGTTCCTTAAGCTGGATGTCATCCACAACGTCAGGTGCATTGGTCATAAGACAGGATGCGTCTTTTACCTTCGGGAATGCGATAACGTCCCTTATGCTGTCTTCTTTAGCCATGAGCATAACAAGCCTGTCAAGTCCGTATGCAAGTCCTGCGTGAGGCGGAACTCCGTATTTGAAGGCTTCAAGCAGGAATCCGAAACGTTCATAAGCCTGCTCCTTTGTAAATCCGATGGCTTCAAACATTCTCTCCTGGATATCGTCCTGATGGATCCTGACGCTTCCGCCGCCAATCTCCGTTCCGTTAAGAACTATATCGTAAGCTTTGGCTCTTACCCTGCCCGGTTCTGTCTCAAGGAATTCAAGGTCTTCTTCCATAGGCATTGTGAACGGATGGTGCATCGCTACATATCTGCCCTCTTCCTCGCTGTACTCAAGAAGCGGGAATTCCGTTACCCAGAGGAAATTGTATCTGTCTTTATCTATAAGATCAAGCTGCTTTGCAAGTTCAAGTCTTAAGTTTCCGAGCACGTCCCAGACAACTTTATTCTTGTCTGCCGCAAACAAGAGAAGGTCTCCGACCTCTCCTTCCATCGCGTTTACGAGTGCCGAAATTTCTTCCGGTGTCATAAATTTCGCAAATGACGACTTGTATTCTCCCTCGCCGGTTATCGCCAGGTAAGCAAGTCCGCCTGCACCGAAATCCTTCGCAAAGCTTACGAGGGCATCGATCTTTTTACGAGGCATTCCTGCCTGTCCCTTAACATTTAATCCTCTTACGCTCTTACCCTGCCCGCATGAATTGGCAAATACCGAAAATCCGCAGTTTCTCACTACTTCAGAAACATCTTTAAGTTCCATTCCAAATCTGGTATCAGGTTTGTCGGAACCGAATCTGTCCATTGCCTCCTGCCATGTCATTCTCTTTATCGGAAGTTCCACGTCAATATTGAGAACCTCTTTGAAAAGCTTTGCAAGAAATCTTTCATTGACATCAATGACATCATCCACATCCACGAAAGAAAGCTCCATATCGATCTGTGTGAATTCAGGCTGTCTGTCGGCTCTTAAGTCCTCATCCCTGAAGCATTTTGCTATCTGAAAATATCTGTCAAAGCCCGAGCACATCAGAAGCTGTTTGAAAAGCTGCGGTGACTGCGGCAGCGCGTAGAAGGTTCCCGGATGGATACGGCTTGGAACAAGGTAATCCCTTGCGCCCTCCGGAGTTGATTTATTAAGGATAGGAGTCTCTATCTCGAGGAAGCCTTCGCTCTGTAAAAATGCTCTCGTGATATTGGTAACCCTGCTTCTCATCATGATATTAGCGGCAAGATCCGGTCTTCTGAGATCAAGATATCTGTATTTAAGTCTCAGTTCCTCCCTTGTCTTTGAATCCGCTTCAACAGGGAAAGGCGGCGTGAGCGATTCCGAAAGTATCCTTAAGCTGTCCGCTATTATCTCTATCTCACCTGTCTTAAGGTTAGGATTGACTGCTCCGCTCCTTCTGGCGACTGTACCTGTTATCGCTGCCACGAATTCGCTCTTAAGCTTTGCGGCCTTCTCAAATCCTTCGGTACCGATATTGCATTCCTCAAATATTATCTGAAGGATACCGCTTCTGTCCCTTAGGTCAACGAAGACGATTCCTCCCTTGTTACGGCTCTTGGCCACCCAGCCCATCACCGTTACTTTTTTCCCGATATCTTCAGCCGAAAGCTCGGCGCATCTGTGGCTTCTTTTTAAGCCTTTCATAGACTCTGCCATTTTAAATCTTTTCCTCCTGATGTTATGTATACTAATATCTATTCTATCCCAAGAACCTTAGTAAAGTCCTCGACAGATCATAATTGATCAATCTGATATCTATTCTATCCCAAGGATATTCGTAAAATCCTCAGGCAGATCATAATTGATCAATCTTACTATGTCCGCCGTATGCATGCTCACGACTCTTGAAAACGCAAGGAATATCTTCATATTGAAATTCTTAACCTCGTCGATCATGAGTGAAAGTGCCGTATCCAGGTCAAATGCCGCCCTGTATGGTCTGTCCGAAACCAGCGCCGCGAACACGTCGCAGGTCCTTAATATCATGGCGCCAACAGGTATCTCGTCTTCTTTAAGGTTGTCGGGATATCCGCTGCCGTCATAGTTTTCATGGTGGTGGTAAACCGCCTCCAGGATAGTATCCGAAAAACCGTGTTTCTTAAGTATCTCGCGGCTGAAGGCGGAATGCATCCTGACATATTTTATCTCTTCGACACCGAGGACATTTTTATTGCGGCCGTAAAGATACTCCGAAAGCCTTAACTTACCGATATCGTGACAAAGACCTGCCGTTCTCATTGAAGAAGCAAATTCTTCGTCCATTCCGAGTTCCTTAGACAAATGGTATGCCAGAAATCCTACCAGCATTCCATGCTCTATGGCAGCTTTCAAATCTTCAATTAATCTTACATATCCTTCATCCATAACGAATCCAATATATCCTTTCGCGCGATCACATCGTCGATCCTTTCGATATATTCCTTAAGATTCTTAAGGTTGTCGACGCGGACTATCGACTTGTTTCCCGTAAGTCCCATATTCTCCGTATCATATACGAGTTTCGTAACAACTCCTGCTCCGCAGGCAACTATCGTCTGCAGTTCCTCCATCATGAGTATGTTATACAGGCATTCCCTGCCCGCAAGCGCAAATCCCGTGTTTTCAAGACCGGCTCCTATATTTTTCTGCCTGTATACATAATATTCCTCATAGCCTCCTATGGCAAGCATTTGTCTTGAATTTTCAACCATTTCGCATACCATTTCGGATGTCGGGAGCTTCATTTCGTAATCAGGCAGTCCCAGAGTGAGCAGGCTGTTTTTCTTTAACGCAAGTGTATGGACGGTAACGGACGCCGGCTTAAGCTCCATTACTTTTCTTACACTCATCCGCGCATCATCCGCGTTTTCCCCGGGAAGTCCCATTATCAGATCCATGTTGATATTGTCAAACCCCATGGACGCCGCCGTTTCATAGCAATTTTCTATATCTTTAAATGTATGCGTCCTTCCCATCAATCTCAGGGTCTCATCCTTCATGGTCTGGGGATTGATCGAGATCCTGTTGATACCGGAAGCCTTAAGCGCTTTCAGCTTATCCTCATCTATGCTGTCCGGTCTTCCGGCTTCGACCGTAAATTCGGTATCATCATCGATCCCGAAGCATTCTTTTATATAAATGATCAGCTCATACAGCTGCCCTGCCGATATCGCCGAAGGCGTCCCGCCTCCCATGTAGACGCTTACCGGCTTTCTTCCCCCGCATTTTTCCGCCGTCGCCCTTATCTCTTTCTTAAGAGCTTTAAGATAAGGCTCTATCATATCTTCATTGCCCCGTACCGGATATGAGGTAAATGAGCAGTAAAGACATCTTGTCGGACAAAACGGTATTCCTATGTAAAGGCTGTATCTGTCATTTCCGGTGATTCCTCTTACGCATTCTATCTCTTTGGCGGCTACCCTCGCCGCCAGCGCGCCTTTTTCGGCGGACACGCCGTAGTCTCTCATCAGGCGGTTTTTTGTCTGTTCCTGCGTAAGTCCTTCTTTTTGCATCATCACGGCAAGCTTTACGGGTCTTACTCCCAGAAGGTCTCCCCACGGAAGAGTTTTGCCGAACGCCTTTTCAAGCACTCTGTAGACCGCAAGCTTCACGGCGTTCTTTTCTTCCCGCATCGGATTGCCAATGCTTCTTTCATAAGGAACCTCGGCGCAAAACTCACTATCGCAGTTTTCCGGCGCTGCTTCGGCAATATGCTTATCGGCAATTTTTTCCGGCGCCTCTTCGGCGAATTCTCCCGATCCGGTATTCCCGCACTTAATAAATACTGCGCTTACCTGCTCCGCTCCTATATGTACAGAAAGGTTTAAGTCCCGCTCCGTGGGATCTCCATCAGGTTCTTCCGGTTCATTCCTTAAATACCGGATCTGTGTCTTTCCGAGAAAAACCTCCAGTAAAGCTCTTATCTCCTGATCATAAATGTCGCTGTTGACATGAACATTTACCACCAGAAATCCCCTCCCCGAAGCTTTTCTTTTCCGATGGTGGTTCCTGCTCCGTGTCCCGGAAGGACTTTCACATCCTCAGGCAGTCTGAAAAGCCTTTCCAAAGATTCCTGCATGTCCCCACTGCTTCCGGTCGCAAGGTCGGTCCTTCCGCTGCTCGCGTAAAAAAGCGTATCGCCGGCAAATAATATCTTATCCTTTTCAAGATAGAAGCAGACGCTTCCCCGGGTATGTCCCGGAGTCGCAAGAACTTTGGCGGTCTCTCCCGCAAAGTCAAGTTCATCTCCGTCCGCGAATCTATCGTCGGCGCTGAAAGAGTAAACTTCATCAAACATGGCCGAACAGTTTCCGTCCGGATGCGCGGCGAGAGCGAGATCATTTTCGCTGATAAAAACCTTTATACCGTATTTTTTCCTGATCTCATCCGCTGCGGCCATATGATCAAAATGCCCGTGCGTAAGATAGACCGCTTCCGGTCTGATACCGTTACCATCCAAAAATGCTTCGATCTTTTCCGCTTCAAATCCCGGATCTACAACAATACAGGAAGAATCTGAATAAAGGACATAACAGTTGGTGTTAATAACCCCAACTGTTATCCTTTCAATACATATTCTTTCATTACTAAATATCTTCATATCTGTTACCCATTTTCTCTCCGGCGTTAACCCGTCGTTCTTTCTATATCTATTACGCTTTCGACATTCCTTATCTTTCCTACAAGACTTACGAGCTGATCCTTGCTCTTTATGTCGAAAGCCATGCTGATGGTCGCAACTCCGCTTTTGGCCGTCCTTACATTTACCGAAGTAACGTCTACTTTATTCTCCGTAAGTATCTTCGTTATGTCAAGCAGCACGCCCACTCTGTTGTTGACAAATATCTTTATCTCCGCAGTGTACATGCGGTCTTCGTCTTTGATGTCGGATACCGCCCATTCAGCTTCGATAAGTCTTGCCCTGTCGCTTTCTGACAGGCTCATTATATTGACGCAGTCGGTCCTGTGGATGGAAACTCCCCTTCCTCTCGTGACGAAACCTATTATCTCGTCACCCGGCACAGGCGAACAGCATTTCGAGCAGCGCGCAGCCATGTCATATATGCCCTTGACTATGATGCCGCCTTTATTTCTCTTTCTGTTGCTCCTGCTTTCCTGATCCTTTAATTCATCAAGGATCTGACCGTCGGTAAGGTTCTTCTTCCTCTCCTTCTCATATTCATCCAGAAGCCTGTTAACTACCTGACCTTCCTTGAGTCCGCCGTGGCCTATTGCTGCAAGAACCGAATTCCAGTCTTTAAGTCCGTACTTGGAAATGACCTTTTCCAGATATTCAGGCTTTGATATATCAGAAGCTTTTATTCCTTTGGCCTTGCAGTAATTTAATAAAAGCTCGCGTCCCTTTACTATATTGTCTTCCTTTAATTCCGCTTTGAACCACTGGTTTATCTTATTCCTTGCCTGGGTGCTCTTTACGATGTTGAGCCAGTCCCTGCTCGGTCCCTTGGAATTGTTGGAGGTGATGATCTCTATACGATCGCCGTTCTGTATCTTATAATCAATATTTACAAGCTTGCCGTTGACCCTTGCGCCCACCATCCTGTTTCCTACAGCGGAATGGATTGAGTAAGCAAAATCGATCGGAGTCGAGCCGTTTGGCAGGTTCTTGACATCTCCCGTCGGGGTGAAGCAGTATACATTTTCCGAAAACAGGTCAAAGTCGCTTTTGATATTGTTAAGGAATTCCTTGTTATCCGGCATCTCTTTCTGCCATTCAAGAATACGGCGAAGCCATGAAAGCTTAGCCTCCTCATCGTCGGAGGTCTTCTTTCCGAATTTATTCTCCTTGTATTTCCAGTGCGCGGCGATACCGTATTCAGCTATACGATGCATCTCTTTGGTTCTTATCTGCATCTCGAACGGCTGTCCGTTGTGCGCGATGAGGGTTGTGTGAAGCGACTGATATCCGTTCGGTTTCGGCATGGCGATGTAGTCCTTGAACCTTCCCGGTATCGGCTTATACATCTCATGTATCACGCCGAGCGCCGCATAACAGTCCTTGACATCCTCAACCACTATTCTTACCGCAAAGAGATCATAGATCTGGTCAAAGGTCTTGTTCTGGTTGACCATCTTCTTATAAATGCTGAAAAGATGCTTAACTCTTCCGTAAACCTCGCCCTCTATGCCTACATTCGCTATCTGTTCCTTTACTTCCCCTACGATATCGGCTATAAATTCCCTGCGCTCGCCTATGCGCTCTTCAACTTCCCTGCTGAGTTCCTTATATTTCTCAGGTTCCAGATACATAAGCGAAAGGTCGTCAAGCTCTATCTTTATCTTGGAAATACCGAGCCTTGAAGCAAGAGGTGCGTAGATATCCATGGTCTCTCTGGATTTTTCCCTCTGCTTTTCCGGACGCTGGTACTGCATCGTTCTCATGTTATGGAGTCTGTCGGCAAGCTTTATAAGTATGACTCTGATATCGTTCGCCATGGCAAGGAACATCTTTCTTAAGTTCTCCGCCTGCAGCTCCACCTTATCAGCCGAATAATTCAGCTGTGTCAGTTTGGTTACCCCGTCCACCAGGAGAGCTACTTCCGGTCCGAACATTTCCTCGACCTCTTTGGAGGTCATTGCCGTATCTTCCACAACATCATGAAGTATGCCGCCTATGATGGTCTCTTTATCAAGCTCTAACTTGGCAAGAATGATGGCAACGCACAAAGGATGTATGATATAAGGTTCTCCGGACTTTCTAAGCTGTCCGTCATGAGCCTTGAACGCAACCTTATAAGCCTTCTCGACAAGACTTAAATCTGTAGAAGGATGATATCTTTTAATATTCTTAACAAGGATCTCGTATAACTCATCCGGGGATTTACTTTTACTGTCATCATCAAGGACTTCATCTTTTTCATCCAGGACTTCATTATCATAAGCTATATGAACATCTGCTGCCACACTCATCACCTCTTAACCATCTGCGCGTCATTTCCTTTATGTTACTATTCACAGTCCCTCAAAAACATTCGAAAACTCCGCACTACGTGCTCTATTGTCTGCTGCGCAGACAGTTTTCTCACCTTTTGAAGTAACAGTCTGATAATTCAAATATTATAAAATCTTTTTCGTCAAAAATCAACACTCACATATGCTAATTATTACCTGTAATTTGAAATATTTATTGAAACTTTTTCCTCTCCCCTGAATTCATCGAGCTTCGGTTCATAAATTATGCTCAAGGAAACGCTGTTGTCCATGCCGTTCTCCATCTTGTACAGTTCATCCTCACCGTAACGCTCAAGGATGTATTGTTCAAATTCTTCGCATGGTCTGAAACACACCGCCTCAAATATCACATTACAGCTGTCCATCAGCCTGAGCTTTATGAACTTCCTCTCTTTTCCGATCCGCGAATAACGAAGCACTTTTATTCCTCTCATCGCGAACTTCGGTTTTTCGTTGCCGGTTCCAAACGGCTCTAAGAGTTTCAATTCATTTACCAGCCCTTTATTGACAAACGCGGCTGTCATCTCTATATCTATTGTGACTTTATTCGTCAGCTCTTCCCGCGCAAGGCCGCAGCTTTCGTTCAGTCCGTTCCTGAAAGGCTCAATGTTTTCTTTCCTGATGGACAGTCCCGCTGCCATAGGGTGTCCTCCGAAATGCAGCATAAGATTCGCATATTCCCTCATCTTTTCAGCCATATTATAGCTTTCTATGCTTCTGCCGCTGCCCTTGCAGCTCTCGCTGCCGTCAGTGAGGACAAATACGGGTCTGGCGTATCTTTCTTTTATCCTGCCCGCGACTATTCCCGCGATGCTCTCATGGCATTCGGGAAGATAGATCACGAGTATCTTATCATTTACTTTTTCCTCTATGAAACTCTCCGCGATCACGCAGGCTTTCTTAAAGGCTTCCTCTGTCAGCTCTTTTCTCCTGTCGTTAAGCTCCTTAAGGTTCTTTGAAAGCAGCCCGGCTTTTTTTTCATCTTCGCAAAGCAGGAGTTCCAATGCTTTAAGCGCGCTTTCAAGTCTTCCCGATGCGTTGATGCACGGACCGATCACAAATCCCAGATGATAGGCAGATATATTTTTTATCCCGCACTCTTTTATCAGCGCCGAAAGCCCGACGTTATCCGTATGCTCCAGAAGTTTTAAACCATGTTTTACTATTATTCTGTTCTCGTCTAAAAGTTCCATGACGTCACAGACAGTGGCTATTGCTGCGTACTGGCAAAGATTAACATATTCATCCATAGGATAACCCATAATCTCATAGATTATACCGATCACCTTATAAGCCACTACCGCTCCACAGATATTTTTATAAGGATACGGGCAGTCTTCCTGCTTCGGATTGACCACAGCCTGCGCCTTAGGGATCACATATTCCTTATTACCCTCGGAATTGATCACAAACGGCACATCATGATGATCCGTTATTATCATCATGATATTTTTCTCCTGCGCAAATAATGTCTGTTCGGCGGCAGATATTCCGTTGTCACAGGTAAGTATCGTATCTATGCCGTCCGCTGCGGCCTTTTCGATTATGGAATTATTGATGCCGTAACCGTCATTTATCCTGTCAGGTATAACATAGTCAACATTCGTTGATATTTTTCTAAGTGTCTTATAGAGTATATAAGTGGAAATGACGCCATCGGCGTCATAATCTCCTACTATTCTTAAACTGTGTCCTGTCCTGAGCCTGTCAACTATCAGCTCCGCGGCCTTTTTCGCGTCTTTTAACAGATACGGCGAATTAAGGCTTCCCATATCTTCCCCAAGATATGCGCTAATCTTTTCCGGCGTATCCACTCCGCGGTTCACCATCAGGCGGATCAGTATCTCACTTATGTTAAAACGATCGGACAGCCCTTTAAAATCTCCGGTCCTGTTTCGTAAAACCCATTTTTCAGCTGCTTTCATCTTTAAAACACTGCTGCGTTCACAGTCCCTTTCTCCAGTATTCCTTATTAAGGGTCAGTTTTCTTATCAACTGAGCCGGTATCTTTTCATAATTGATGCCCGCTTCGTATCCGACGGCATCGATCACATCGAATACAAGCAGTCTGGTCAGCATGATATAATTATTATCTTTCATAAGCTTTGCGGCTGTCCTCTTTACGGCAGGCGTCTCTTCCGTGATCGTTCCCGCAGCCTTGAAAAGATCCCTGTACTGACTGCTTAAGACTCCAAGATCAAAGCTTCTCTGAAAGCTCTGCTTGGCGTCATACACTTTATGGTATCTCACCCTGGCGTAAGGCGTATAGGCGATCTTGTATCCCGCGCCTATGATCTTGGCGCCGAGCACTATGTCTTCATTGAAGATAGTTCTTACCCCAAAGCCTCCGAGTTCATTATATACGCTCCTTCTGTATGCGGCGCAGGCGTTGGAACAGAAATATGTCTCCATGCCTTTTCTTTTAAGATCGGCTCCCGACTTTACATAAGGCTTGCCCGGAAAATAACATTTCTGAAGAAGCTGCTGAGTCTTATTCTCACCCCGTCTGCAGAACTGTCTGCCGTAGGAACAGGCGACCGTCTTATCCTCAAACGGTTTTACCAGTTCCTCTATCATCCTTGCGTCAAGAGGAAGCGCTTCCTGGTTCATGAGGATAATGAACTGTGCATCCGACATTGCTATCCCGTAGTCTCTGGTGGCGCCATGGTCAAACTCGTCCTGCCTTATGTTAAATACGCTTATCTTTCCCTCTTCGCCTTCATTGTAGAAGTTTATGTTAAATCCGTCTTCTCCCTTTATGCTTAAGGAATCCGTCTTCTCCGGCCTTGGCGCGAAATTGATTATGCTGCCTTTTTCATCCTGCCTTTTAGAAAGTCTCGGAAGAGTATTGACTATTATTATATTGTCCGGTACGACAGTCTGTTTCCTAAGTCTGTCTATCAGTTTTTCAAATTCTCTTCCCGGTCTGAAAGTAGGAATGATCACATCTATTCCGCTCATATTCTCCTCCCGCTGTCTGCAATATCTGTCTGCTTATACAGGCATGAATCCGGCGTCAAATCCCGCGCGCGGGACTTGAATCCTTACATACCTTTTTTCTTATTTTGCCCCAAGAAGCCTTTTGACCAGTTCCACTGCTTCCTGGGCATCCTTTGAATATCCGTTCGCCTCGATCTCGTCCGCGAAATCCTGCGTCGTTACGGCACCGCCGATGATGACATGGCATCCCGGCACCTGCGTTTTCGCAAGTTCCACAACTTTCTTCATCTGCATCATGGTGGTCGTCATAAGCGCCGAAAGACCGATGATCGCGGCGTCATTTTCCTTCGCGCACCCGATTATCTTTTCCGCCGGCACATCCTTGCCGAGATCTATTACGTTATAACCGTAGTTTTT
>CACZSY010000010.1 GCA_902783965.1 uncultured Lachnospiraceae bacterium | reverse complement strand
TTTAAAAGATGCTGAAAAATATCCGCAGAGAGCATTAGAAAATACAGACGACACGAAAACAGATAAAGAAAATAATGAACAGATGTTGATTCCTCCTCAGCCTATATTTATGGCAACATATGCAGGTCCGGGATTTATGAACGGCAGAGGGTTTATGATCAATGAACCGGTTATCGAACCGATACCGAAAGACGACGCACAGACTACGGATCCTTTACTGATAAAAGATGGCAAAGTCTGTAAGATGTGCGGCAATGTTAATCCTGCTGAAGCTAAATTCTGTACCGAATGCGGAAGTATATTCGAGAATGCGGCCGATAAGGAATAAAGCTTAAGAACAGGGGGCGATCAATGAAGTATAAGCTTACAAGATGTGTATGGGAGATTACTCTGGCATGCTGTTTCAGCTGCAGATACTGTGGTTCAAGGGCAGGACGTGCCAGAGAAAATGAGCTGACCACAGATGAATGTCTCAGGGTTGCGGATGAACTTGCTGCGATCGGTTGTAAAAGAGTGTCACTGATCGGCGGTGAAGTTTTCATGCGTCGTGATTGGGATATTATTGTAAGACGTTTAACAGATAATGGAATTGCTGTCAATATTATCACCAACGGTTTCATATTTAACAATAATATTTTAAAAATACTTACGGATACCGGCATTGAATCGGTATCCGTATCTATTGACGGTCCGATGGAGATCCATGATAAATACAGACAGCCCGGAAGCTTTGACAGGGCTGTTAATGCTGTATCAGAACTGACTATGGCAGGGATCCCGACAAGCATCATTACGACACTTCACAGTGAAAATGCCGGAAAGCTTGAAGAAATGATCGGGATCATCAATAATTTTGACATCTTTGCATGGCAGCTTCAGGCCTGTTCTCCGATGGGAAATGCATCCGACGGCAATCTTGATCACAGATTTGATTTTTTAAGTGTCATGAATTTTGTCGATAAATATGCCGATACAGTCCCATTCATGATGGGCATTGCAGATAATATCGGATATTTTACGGAAAGCGAAGGCAGGCTTAGAGGAAACAGAAGTGGTAAAGCATACTTTAAGGGTTGTCTTGCAGGTATATCGGCGGCAGGTATTGACAGCGCAGGAAATGTCCGCGGATGTGAATCCATGTACGATGAACATTTCATAGAAGGAAACTTAAGAAGTCAATCTCTAAAGAGCATATGGGAAGACCCTGATAATTTTTCATATAACAGGAAGTTTAGCAAAGAACTTCTGACAGGAAAATGTGCCGATTGTTCTTTAGGTGAATACTGCGCCGGTGGCTGCCGCTCATATAATTACTTTGTACATGGTAAGATCCACGAATCACCTTACTGTGCGAGAAAAAAATAAAACTGGAGGATTGATCAGAGTGTTATCATATATTTGGCCGATCGCGCTTGTTATATTTTCAAATGTACTTTATCAGATATGCGCAAAGTCAGTACCCGAAGACCTTGATCCGTTTGCGTCCTTAACTGTAACGTATCTTGTAAGCGCTGCTGCATCGGCAGTTTTGTTCTTGGCATTTAATAAAAATACCAGCCTGATCAAGGAATACTGTAAACTGAACTGGTCATCGTTCGTATTGGGAATTGTTATAATCGGTCTGGAAGTAGGATGGATATATGCCTATAAAGCAGGATGGCAGGTCAGCACCGGATTTATTGTTCACAGCGCTTTCCTTGCCATCATACTGATATTTGTCGGATATTATCTTTATCACGAAGCATTGACCTGGAATAAGATTCTTGGAGTTATCATCTGCCTGGTCGGACTCGGATTTATAAATTATAAATAGATGAATACTACAGCTGTCGTCTGCCGGTTAATGGGATTGATATTAAGAACAATAACAGACAGATGATGCCTGTAGCGATAACAGCCGGCAGGTAATCGCTGGATGTAAGTTCTCCGTTGTAGAGTGAAAGGCTGTCGCACAGGTGGATCGGAAGGTATTCTTCGATCTTTTTATATAACCCCAGAAGAGACATGGTAATATAAATTCCGCCTGTTCCAAGCAGTACAAGAACAGCAGAACCGGCAAATGAAGAGAAGAATACGATGCAGCTTATCATGAACACTCCAAAAAGCCACCAGCCGAATCCGGCAAAAAAGATTCCGTCAACTACGGAATTGTCCCAGTAGTAACCACTGTAGAAATATGTGATCCCGAAACACATCCACAGGCATGCGCTCCATGCAAGAAGCATGACCGCGGTTTTGGACATTACCACACATCTGCGTGAAAGTCCTTTTATTAGAAGCGGTATAAGCGTGTTCCTTGAATATTCCAGGGTAAATATACCACTGAACATGATTATAAACACGATCATGGCAGTGGAAATGTTTTTCGCGAATTGAGTCCATGAATCAAGAGCAGTTATATTGATCTCGCCCACAGTCATCCCGTACATATCTATGCTTTCAAGCAGCTTTGGAGTAAGCTTCGCGACAGCAGGATTCATTAAACCTACGATGAAAAATACTGTCAGCAGGATCATAAGCTTCTTTGTTCTTATCAGTTCTCTGATCTCTTTAGAAAAAAATACATTGAATCCTTTCATTTTCCTATCACCTCCATGAACAGATCTTCAAGGTCGGCTTCGTGACGTTCCAGTCTGATCAAAGGTATCATCTGAGCTGAAAGAAAAGCCATAAGATCGGCACAGTCTTTGTCTGATGCCTTGGGTAAGATAAGTTTTCCGTCAGACAGACTGCACTTTGGAAAAACTGACATGACTTTTTCAATGTCGGAAGGGTGAAAGAGGGTCAGCTCAAGCGAAGTATCATTTTTTAAGGCATGTATGGAATCAATACTTCCGGACAATACGATCTTTCCTCCTTCAAGAAAGGCTGCATGGGTGCATATCCTTTCAACATCGGAGAGAATATGAGTTGAAAATAAGACAGATGTCTGCTCCTTCGCAGTACTAATGATATCAAGGATCTCTTTTCTTCCTACAGGGTCAAGCGCCGAAGTCGGCTCGTCACAGATAAGCAGCTTCGGTCTGTTGATAAGCGCCTGAGCAATACCGAGCCTCTGTTTCATGCCGCGCGAGTATCCTTTAATGCGGTGTTTTTCCTTATCAAGCCCCACAAGAACGAGCAGTTCGGCAATGCGGGCTCTAAGAAAATCATTCTCCATTCCGGATATCCTTCCGCATAACGTAAGATACTCAGTGGCGTTCATATAGCCGTAAAACTCCGGAACGTCCGGCAGAAAACCGATATTTCCGTTTTTGGGAGTATTTCCGTAAGAAACCTTTTCACCGCAGACATGGATCTCCCCACCGTCCGTTATCAGCAAGCCTAAGATCGCCCGCATGGTAGTGGTCTTTCCGGCGCCGTTTCTTCCGATGAATCCAAATATACTGTTTTCAGGTACACAAAAGCTTACGCCGTCAAGAACCTTTTTGCTTCCAAAGCTTTTCTTAACATCTTTAACTTCAAGAATATTCATATTATTCATCTTCCTTGCCAAATACGAAATACAGGATAGGTCCTATAAAGTTCATGCCGACAAGCACAATTACAAGCCAGATCGCACGAGTGCCGCGCTTATAATTATCGTGCTTCAGTATGTGATAGATTGTATAGCCGAGCAGCGAGAACTGGGCTATGAAAAGAGGGATTATCAATGGAAGGTATTCCTGAAAATCAGCATTCATGGTTAAACACTCCTTTGCGAATTGTTAATGATATTACATTAATAAAAGTATCGCTCATGTGAGGAGTGTTGTCAATGGATGTTTACCACCTGAAAGAAGAAAACGTTCCGTCCGGAGGTAAAAACGAGACGAGAAGGCTTGAAATTACAAATCAAGATAGAGGATTGTAATTTTCTTCTATCAAAAAGAAGTCTTTTTTGCTATAATATTTAATGGATAATCAGTTTCAATTGATATTTAAGGAACACCATCGGTGGTCTTGCTTATGGGAGAAGTGATCATGGCTTTTGATTATAAAAAAGAATATAAAGAATTCTATATGCCAAAGAACAAACCATCTATCGTAACAGTCCCGCAAATGAACTATACATCACGAGATTTATTTAAGTGATGCAAGAAAGACTGCTCCGAAGAAACTTAAGACAGTTATACGGCATCCTATAAGAAGACCGGTTGAATAACAGACGAGAAATAAAATCTGAGGATATTACAATGAAATTTGGATGGATAAATGTATTCGGATCAATTATAGTTATTTTTATGCTCATACCTAACATTGTTTATGCTCTGAAAAATAGAGGCGAAAAGAATCTTTGTAAAAACAGATTCGTAAATGCGGTTGAACATATAGGAAGATATTTCTGCATCATTTTAATGTGGATGCCATTGATGGTATGGAAATTCGGATTCGGAAGCGTTGGAGAGATGATTATCTATTTTATCGGCAACGGAGTATTTCTTATCGCATACTGGATCGTGTTTTCAAAGTATATGAAAAATAAGAAAAGGTTATATGCATTTATTCTTGCAGTGATTCCGGTATGCATTTTTTTCATGAGCGGAATACTGTTGAGACATTGGCTTTTAGTTGGAGCTGCGGTTATCTTTGGAGCGACGCATCTCTATGTAGTTGAAAAGAATCATATTTATTAAGTCAGGAGAAATTTATGAAGAACAATAAGCTGACTAACTTTTTTATGTACTGCGGAATAAGCAGGGAAGATTACAATTCCATACGTCCCATGTTGTGGGCCAGGAATTTAAGTGCAATTAAAATTACAGCCATATTGTCAGGAGGCATAGGAATTCTGTTCTTTTTGATCAATATTATAATTAATTCCGGCATTTTGTTTCCTTATTTTTTCCTTTTTGGCGGAAGCATGGTCTCGCTGATGCTGCTTTATTTTATAAAGAAATCAAACAGCACAAAGGAAATCTGGAGATTTTTGATCTGTTACGGTCAGATGATCCTTGTCTGTATATATGCGAGTATATTAAGTACACAGCATAGTAATTACGGAATACCGGCGACAAGCGTTATTGTTTTTATTGCGCTTCTTCCATTGAGTATTGATGATCACCCGATACGTATGTATTGTGTTATGATCCTAGAAACAGTTGGATATCTGACGATTTCTTATCTTATGAAATCAGATCATGCTTTTTCACTGGATGTTATGAACGGCGCAACCTTCTGTGTTGTTGGAATGGTTATCTACGGAATAATCTGTATGAGAAATGTCAGAGAGATCCACCAGAGCATACGTGTTGAAAGAATCCAGAGAAGCATTATATCATCTCTTGCGGCAGTTGTAGAAGAACGTGATGAAAATACAGGTGATCACATACAGAGAACGGAGACACTTGTAGAAAGATTGCTTGACCGCATGAAAAATACCAGCCTGTATTCACATCTTTCAGACGACTACTGTAGTTATGTAGTGTTTGGAGCTCCAATGCATGATATCGGAAAGATAAAGATTCCGGATGCAATCCTTAATAAACCGGGAAGGCTTACAAAAGAAGAATTTGATATTATGAAGAAGCATTCAGAATACGGTGGAGATATTATTTGTAAGACAATGGTAGACGTCGAAGAAAAAGAGTATTGCGATATAGCTTATAATATCGCCCGGCATCATCATGAGCGATATGACGGAACAGGATATCCCGACGGTCTTAAAGAAGAAGAGATTCCTTTGGAAGCACGTATCATGTCGCTTGCGGATGTATATGACGCATTAGTTTCAGAAAGAGTATATAAGAAGGCATTTCCTAAAGACGAGGCCGTAAAGATAATCAAAGAAGGCAGCGGGACGCAGTTTGATCCGAATCTGGTTCCTCTGTTTTTAGAGTGTGTTGAGTAAAGTCACACATGTCTTATTCGTTTTGACTTTGACGCAAACTTACACTTCGTGTTCAAACATCGCCACGCCTGCACCGGGCGTGTGTTAGGAGAGAGCAATGAAGGACAGGGAAATGAAAATAAGAGAGGTCAAGGTGTATTGGCGCTTGGGCTTAAGAGCATGACAGCGCTTCTTCCGGAGGAAAACAATGAAAAATGCGGGTGATCGCTTCCCACAGTACAAGAAAATCAGGACTCTTTCCAGAAGGGAAGAGTCTTTTTTACCAAAAATTGAACGTTTTATCTAAGTCGCAGAAGCCTCCTCCATCTAAGCGAAGCGTAGGGAGGAGATATTCAATTCAGTCTTGGTCAAAGTAAGAACTTCGATCAGGATAAATGCTCCGTTCGGATGCGCATTTTCCACATACATTCCACATTTACTCCATCATATTCCCATAGTCATCATTTACAATACGATCAAAGAAATGGATAAGGTAAGACAAAAAGATCTGCCGCAAGGATGGTGAAAGATATGATGAAGGATATGATGAACGATATGATGAAGGATATGATGAACGATATGCTTAAAAATGAATATATGGACGCGTTAAATAAGATATGGACGCAGCGCAGGCATCTTCCTGAAATTCAGTATTTTCTGGATACTGAATTTACATGGGCTAAGAACCGGCAAAGACCGGCGGTGGTAATTCTCGGTACCGGAATTCCTGAGGAGCTGGTATATGCCTGCGGCGTAAGACCTTACTGGATCACCGGAGGAAGCCATGCTTTATCATCGTGGTCTGATGAACTTGTACCCCGCGATACGGATCCTGTAAGCCGTTCGATATTAGGCTGTATTCATCAGCCGCAGGGTAATGATTTTTCGGGATCGCTTTTCATAATACCGCTTGTAAGCGACAGTATGAGAAAGATGGCGTATCTGCTCAGAACTGAAGGACGAAAGATTTACACCGTGGATCTGCCGCCGGTAAGGGAAGATAAAAATGCGGTTGAAAGATGGCAGAGACAGATGCTTGAAATGACAGAAGCGATATCAGAGCATGTTAATACACATATCACGAGGGACTCACTGATTGAGGCGGTCAGAAGAGTATCCGCGGTCAGAACGGCTCTGGTATCGTTTTTGAATGTTTCACGCAGCCGTCCCGATATTGTACCCGACTGTGCAAGGCTTTTGATACAGGACAGTTATTACCGTATACAAAACATAGATGAATGGACCGTAAGACTGCAGGTGATGACTTTAAAAGTTTCAGAGCTGACCCAAAGATATGCATACATCGGTCAGAACCGGCCGAAGGTAATGGTTATGGGATCTCCGATCGTATTTCCGAATTACAAGATCCCGTTTCTTATAAATGATGTGGATCTCAACCTGACGGATGCTGTTGACAGTTCAGTTCTTAAAAATTATCTCTCCTATAACAGAAACGATCTTATGGGAAGCCGAAAAAGGATCATAAAAAATATAGCAAAAGTATGGTTTTTAAGGGATGCTTCAGCGGCATATGTGAAAAACGAATCAATGTATGGATATGTATCATGGCTTGTCAGCAGAAGGAATATAGAAGGCGTTGTATATCATGTGCTGAAGGGTCAGATAGATCAGGATTTTGAACTGGAGCGGTACGAAGCATTATTTTCACAATACGGTATCCCGGTGTTCAGACTTGAAACGGATTATCAGTATCAAGACATCGAGCAGCTCAGGATCCGGCTTGAAGCATTTTCTGAAATGCTGACACAAAAACGGTATAGAGAGGTGAAAATGGCAAAATGAAGACACGAAAAAATATCATTATTACAATCCTCATATGTCTGGTGTCAGGGACGATAGCTTATTTCGCATGGATGTTTCCGTTTTATGAATTTGAGAAAAATGATTATGAAACGAGCCTTGAAAAGATATTTTCTCCTGATTATCTTAAAACCCTGATACCGTTATTTATCATCATAGGCTTATCGGCGGCCGGTATCACTGCGACGGTTCTGATCAGAAAAGCAATGCTTAAAAAAGACGGGAACTACTCGCGTTTTGTGAACAGGGAGCGGAAGAAGACAAAGGTTTTGAAAAAGAAACCTGTGGTATTTATGATAACGCGCTGGGTTGTTATGATCGGTTTTTCGTTCCTTATGATATGGGGCGGACTGATATTTGGAATGAAAATGTCTGATATCAGTATTCCGATACTTGCATGTCCATGGAATACCTCGCAGATGACGGAATCAAGCTGCTATTATCTTTCGCATCTGTCCGAACTATTTGAGCTGCCGGTTAAAAGCATCCTCCTTTTTATGGGAAGCACGGTGCTGTTCATAATACTGCTCGGACGTGTGATCTGCGGTTTCCTTTGTCCGATGGGGCTGATCCAGGACATAATGGATAAGATCAGGCAAAAGACTGCGGTTGAGGGTATATCCTCAAATGAAAGCTTCTACCGGAGCATGAAACCTTTAAAATGGGCGATGGTGCTGCTATTTACCGGACTTTGTTTCATCGGAGGAAACTTTTGTAATTTCTGCCCGGCGGTAGCTGTATCGCCGATACTTGCGGGAATGAGCACAAGTCTTTATGTAAGCGGATTCTTTATGGTATTTGTCCTGATGGGAGGCTTTTTCAAGAGAAGGTGGTTCTGCAATATATGTCCTTTGGGCTATATCATAGGAATGTTTCATAAGGTTTCGTTGTTCCGTATCAGGAAAGACTGTACGGCTTGCACTGAATGCGGCGCATGTTATGAGGCATGTCCGATGGGGATCAAGATCATCTATACGGAAAGAGAAAAAGCGGATGTTACGCAGACTGACTGTATCATGTGCGGTGAATGTATCAGATGCTGTCCTGAGGACAAGGCACTTTCGATGACCTGCGCGGGAATTAAGCTGTATACATCATCCAGAAAAGACGTATTATCGGTCGATCATAAAGAGA
>CACZSY010000009.1 GCA_902783965.1 uncultured Lachnospiraceae bacterium | reverse complement strand
TGAGGTTCATTACCGGATTTATCCTGCTTCCGGCAGGAGCCGCGGCAGGTTTTGCCGCGTTTGGCGGCTTAAGGGGAGCCTGTGCGGGAATGATGCTGATATTCTTTGTAAGATTCATAATAAAAGACCTGATACTTTCGTTGTTCTGGAAGCTGATATCCGCTGCGGGAAAACAGTGAAAAGGGCTGAAAAACGCTGAAAAAACGCACTCCGGACAGCCGCGACTCTTGACTTTACCTTTAATCTGATGTAGTATATCGTGTGTGATAGAATGTTGCGGGATATCTTCCGGCAGCGGGCTTAAATATCAAATAAGCCGTTCAGACAGGCTTAGCCGCTCTTATCCTTTGCGATAGGAGCTTTTTAAAGTTTAATGACCTGTTATAGAGTAGTCATTGTAATAGAGAGGTAGTTAATTATGTACGAGAAAGTCTCTACTGATCTGAATTTCGTGGGCAGGGAAAAAGACGTCCTGAAATTCTGGAATGAGAACGACATTTTTAAGAAAAGCATGACCAGGGAAGGCAAGAAGGAGACCTATACTTTTTATGACGGACCTCCTACCGCCAACGGAAAGCCTCATATCGGACATGTGCTGACGAGAGTCATCAAGGATATGATACCGAGATATCATGCCATGAAGGGGGCGTTTGTGCCTCGTAAGGCAGGATGGGATACTCACGGTCTGCCGGTTGAATTAGAGGTTGAAAAACTTCTCGGCCTTAACGGAAAGGACCAGATAGAAGAATACGGAATGGAGCCTTTCATTAAGAAGTGCAAGGAATCCGTATGGAAATATAAGGGAATGTGGGAAGATTTTTCCGGCACGGTAGGTTTCTGGGCCGATATGGAAGATCCTTATGTTACCTATGACGATGATTATATCGAGTCTGAATGGTGGGCTTTAAAAGAAATATGGAATAAAGGGCTTCTCTATAAAGGATTTAAGATCGTGCCTTACTGTCCGAGATGCGGAACCCCGCTTTCTTCACAGGAAGTTGCGCAGGGTTATAAGACGGTCAAGGAACGTTCGGCTGTAGTAAGGTTCAAGGTCAAGGGAGAGGACGCTTATTTCCTCGCATGGACGACAACGCCATGGACTCTTCCGAGTAACCTGGCTCTCTGCGTCAATCCGACAGACGAGTATCTTAAGGTAAAGGCAGCCGACGGATATACCTATTATCTTGCGAAAGAGCTTGCCGATACTGTTCTCGGACCGCTTAAGAAAGATGATGAGCCGGCTTATACGGTGCTTGAAACCTATGTCGGAACAGATCTTGAATATAAAGAATACGAACCGCTGTTCGCGTGCGCCGGAGAGGCTGCCGCAAAGCAGCATAAGAAAGCTTTCTACGTTACCTGCGATCCTTATGTTACCATGACGGACGGTACAGGTATCGTTCATATCGCTCCTGCCTTCGGTGAGGACGACGCGAATGTCGGAAGAAAATACGGTCTTCCATTCGTTCAGTTTGTTGACGGCAAGGGAGAGATGACGAAGGAGACTCCGTTTGCGGGATTATTTGTAAAGAAAGCGGATCCTGAAGTGCTTAAGGATCTCGATGCGAGAGGACAGCTTTTCGCCGCTCCTAAGTTCGAGCATGACTATCCTCACTGCTGGAGATGTGATACTCCGCTCCTTTACTATGCGAGAGAATCATGGTTCATAAAGATGACTGCCGTAAGGGACGATCTGGTTGCGAATAACAAGACCGTCAACTGGATACCAAGATCGATCGGTGAAGGACGTTTCGGCAACTGGCTTGAGAATATTCAGGACTGGGGCATATCGCGTAACCGTTACTGGGGAACTCCGCTGAATGTATGGGAGTGCGAAGGCTGCGGCCATCAGGAATGTATCGGAAGCAGACAGGAATTATTTGAAAGATCGGGAAATGAAGCCGCGCTTACGGTTGAGCTTCACAGACCTTATATAGATGAGATCACCTGCGTCTGTCCGCAGTGTCAGGGCAAAATGGTAAGAGTGCCGGAGGTTATCGACTGCTGGTTCGATTCGGGAGCGATGCCGTTCGCACAGCACCATTATCCGTTTGAGAATAAAGAGCTTTTCGAGGAACAGTTCCCTGCGAAGTTCATTTCGGAAGCGGTTGACCAGACAAGAGGCTGGTTCTATTCGCTCATGGCGGAGTCCACATTATTGTTTAATAAGGCTCCTTATGAAAATGTCATCGTCCTCGGACATGTTCAGGATGAGTTCGGACAGAAGATGAGCAAGTCCAAGGGAAATGCGGTAGATCCTTTCGAAGCGCTTGAGGAATACGGAGCTGACGCCATAAGATGGTATTTCTACATCAATTCGGCGCCTTGGCTTCCTAACAGGTTCCACGGCGAGGCCGTAAGAGAGGGCCAGAGAAAGTTCATGGGAACGCTCTGGAACACATACGCGTTTTTCGTATTATATGCCAATATAGATGAATTCGACGCCACAAAGTATGAGCTTGAATATGACAAGCTTCCTGTAATGGACAGATGGCTGCTTTCAAAGCTTAACAGCGCGGTCAAAGAGGTTGACGAGAACCTCGCGGCTTACAGGATACCTGAGACAGCAAGAGCGCTTCAGGACTTCGTGGACGAGATGAGCAACTGGTACGTAAGAAGAAGCCGTGAGAGATTCTGGGCAAAAGGTATGGAGCAGGATAAGATAAATGCTTACATGACTCTTTACACAGCTCTTGTAACGATAAGCAAGGCAGCGGCTCCGATGATACCGTTCATGACGGAAAACATTTACAGAAATCTTGTATGCAGCATTGATAAAAATGCTCCGGAGAGCATTCACCTTTGTGAATTCCCGAAGGTAAGGGAAGAATTTATAGATAAAGACCTTGAAAAGACAATGGAAGAGGTTTATGACGTTGTAGTTCTCGGACGCGCCGCAAGAAATGAAGCCAATATCAAGAACAGACAGCCGATCGGAAAGATGTTCGTTAAGGCTGACGCGCTGAATGAGTTCTATACCGAGATAATCGCGGATGAGCTGAATGTCAAGGAAGTTGTATTTACCGATGACGTAAGGAACTTCACTTCATACACATTTAAGCCGCAGTTAAAGACGCTCGGAAGAAGATTTGGAAAGAGACTTAATGATCTTAAAGCCGTTCTCGCTGAACTTGACGGAAACAAGGCTATGGATGAGCTTAACGAGAAGGATACTCTGACCGTAAATGTTGGCGGAGTGGAGGAAGTGCTCGCAAGAGAAGATCTTCTTATCGACGCGGCGCAGATACCGGGATATATAACCCAGTCCGATTACGGAATGACCGTGGTGCTTGATACCAATCTCACCGAAGAACTCATCGAAGAGGGCTTTGTAAGGGAGATCATCAGCAAGATCCAGACCATGAGAAAGGACGCCGGCTTCGAGGTTATGGACAAGATAACCGTGAGCGAAGAGGGCAATGAAAAGGTTGAGCAGATCATTAAGAATAATCTTGATGAGATCAAGGGAGACGTGCTTGCCACCGACATAGTGTTCGGAAAGGCGGACGGATTCACGAAAGAATGGAACCTTAACGGTCAGACAGTTACCTTAGGCGTGACCAAAAACTGAGCCTGAGTTTCTGATAACGGATCTTCCGGCGTTTCACGCCGCGGGGATCCGGTTATCATCATAAGATCGGAGAGATCCGGGTTATAGATATCAGACGGCAATCGTCTGCTGTATAAACGATAGAAAGGTGAAAACGCAAAATGGCAAAATTAACAAAGACCCAGCTTAAAAAGAGTATTGAAGATTATGTTAAGATCCTCTACAGAAAGAAGATCAATGAAGCTACAAAGCAGCAGGTATTCCAGGCGGTAGCTTATGCGGTAAAGGACAGTATAATCGATAACTGGATCGCTACACATAAAAAATATGAGGAGGAAGATGTCAAGACTGTATATTATCTTTCAATGGAATTCCTCATGGGAAGGGCGCTCGGCAACAATATAATCAATCTTAAGGCAGACAAGGTTGTAAGGGACGCTCTTAAAGATCTTAATTTTGATCTTGAGACCATAGAGGATGAGGAACCGGATGCAGCTTTGGGAAACGGCGGTCTCGGAAGACTTGCGGCATGTTTCCTTGATTCGCTTTCAACTCTCGGATATCCGGCTTACGGCTGCGGTATCAAATATAAATACGGAATGTTCGAACAGAAGATCGAGAATGGTTATCAGGTTGAGGTTCCGGACAACTGGTTAAAGAACGGAAACCCGTTTGAGATAAAGAGATCGGAATATGCCGTTATCGTTAAGTTCGGCGGATATGTAAGGATCATAAAGGACGCGAAGGGAAGAGAAAAATTCCTTCAGGAGAATTACCAGTCGGTACGTGCGGTTCCTTATGATATGCCTGTTCTCGGATACGGCAATAATGTAGTCAATACCTTAAGGATCTGGGATGCGGAAGCCATAGATACATTTAATCTTGATTCTTTCGATAAAGGTGACTATCAGAAGGCTGTTGAACAGCAGAACCTCGCAAGGACGATCTGTGAAGTCCTTTATCCGAACGATAATCATTATGCAGGTAAAGAGCTCAGATTAAAGCAGCAGTATTTCTTTATCTCGGCAAGCGTTCAGAGAGCCATCCAGAAATATATGGATAAGCATAACGATATCAGAAAGCTCTACGAGAAGGTCTGCTTCCAGATGAACGATACCCATCCGACGGTTACGGTTGCTGAGCTTATGAGGATCCTTATGGATGATTACGATCTTTCATGGGATGAGGCATGGGATGTTACAACGAAGACCTGCGCGTACACCAACCACACGATCATGTCCGAGGCACTTGAGAAATGGCCGCTTGAACTCTTCTCTCGTCTGCTTCCGAGGATCTACCAGATCGTTGAGGAGATCAACAGGAGATTCATTATCGAGATCAAACGCAGATATCCGAACGATCAGAGAAAGATCGAGAAGATGGCTATCATTTATGACGGACAGGTCAAGATGGCGCATCTGGCTATCGCCGGAAGCTTCTCCGTTAACGGCGTTGCGAAGCTTCATACAGAGATCCTTAAGAATCAGGAGCTTCATGATTTCTATGAGATGATGCCGGAGAAGTTCAACAACAAGACCAACGGCATCACACAGAGAAGATTCCTTCTTCACGGAAATCCTCTTCTTGCTGAGTGGGTTACGGGCAAGATCGGACCTGAGTGGATCACCAATCTTTCGCATATCAATGAACTTTCGGTTTATGTCGATGACAAGATGAGCCAGAAAGAGTTCATGAATATCAAATACAAGAATAAAGTAAGACTTGCTGATTACATCAGAAAGCACAACGGTATCGAGGTAGATCCGAGATCCATTTTCGATGTTCAGGTCAAGAGACTTCATGAGTATAAGAGACAGCTGCTGAACATCCTTCATATCATGCACCTTTACAATCAGCTGCGTCAGAATCCGGACATGGATTTCTATCCAAGGACATTTATCTTTGGAGCAAAGGCCAGCGCGGGTTACAGAAGGGCAAAGGCTATTATCAAGCTTATCAACAGCGTTGCGGATGTCGTTAATAACGACCGTTCGATCAAGGGTAAGATCAAGATCGTATTCATAGAGAATTACCGCGTAAGCAACGCGGAGCTCATATTTGCGGCAGCTGATGTTTCCGAGCAGATATCTACAGCGAGCAAGGAAGCTTCCGGAACGGGCAACATGAAGTTCATGCTCAACGGCGCTGTTACGATCGGAACAATGGACGGCGCGAATGTAGAGATCGTTGAAGAGGTTGGCGCGGAGAACGCATTTATCTTCGGCTTAAGCTCAGATGAAGTTATAAGATATCAGAACGAGGGCGGATACAATCCTAAGGATATCTACAACAACGATCAGGATATCAGACTTGTGCTCACACAGCTTATAAACGGTTACTATTCACCGGATAACCCTGATCTTTTCAGGGAGATATATAACTCACTTCTCGAAGGCAACGGATATGAGAAGGCCGACCAGTTCTTCATCTTAAAGGACTTCCGCTCATATGAGAAAGCCCAGAAGCTTATTGGAGAAGCCTATAAGGATGAGGACAGATGGGCTAAGATGGCAATGCTCAATACATGTAAGTGCGGTAAGTTCTCGTCAGACAGAACCATCGAAGAGTATGTTAAAGATATCTGGCATCTTGAAAAGGTTAAAGTTACTTTATGATCCAGCGGTAAATCAGCCCATGGCAGAGTAGATCTGCCAATGGGCTGTTTGTAATGCATACGGGGTGCGCAACCGGGCGCGATCAGACGCGAAGGGAAAAAACGGAACAGGATATGGAAGAGAAAATAATGGAGAACGCAATGGAAGAAGTAAATGAAAATGCGAAAGCGGTCTCAAAAGGCAATACCAAAAAGAAGAGATCGAGATTCGGCGGATTCATAGTTTTTTTATGCTTTGTAGTCAGCATTGCGAGCGTCGGGGTTTCGGTTTACATGTACAAGCTTGTAAAGGACAGGCTTCCGATAGATTCCTCTTCGCTTGCGATGGAGATAACCGAACAGATCGTGCTGCAGCAGGACGCGGAATATGATGCGTTAAGAAATGCGGCGTTAAGACTTGAAAACGCGGCGGCGGCTTCCCCGTCCGAAGAGCGCAGCGCGAGCCAGATCATAAATGAGTATCTGATCAATTCAAGTCACGCGAAAAGACATGACCTTAATATGAATAATATCAAAGAAAAAGGTCAGTTTAAATATTATACGGAGTCGGGAGAAAAGGTCTCAAAGGCAGGTATCGACGTAAGTTATTATCAGGGAAATATCGACTGGGAGAAAGTCGCTGAAAGCGGAGAAGTTGATTTCGCGATAATAAGACTCGGTTTCAGGGGATACGGAGACGCGGGGAAACTCGTTCTGGATCAGACCTATGAAAAGAATATCGAAGGCGCGAAGAACGCGGGACTTGACGTGGGAGTGTATTTCTTCACGCAGGCGGTAAATGTGGAAGAAGCGAAGGAAGAAGCGGAATTTGTAATACGCAATCTTAAAGACTACAGACTTGATTATCCTGTATACATAGATACAGAGCTGATATCGGACAGCAGCGCAAGGACCAATAAGGCTAATCTTTCGCAGAAAGAGTTATCAAATATCTGCATAGCGTTCTGTGACGAGATCAGAAAAGCAGGTTTCAGAAGCGGTATCTATGCCAATAAGACATGGTTTTTAAGGCATCTTGACCTTGAGATGCTGGATGATTATGAAAAATGGTTCGCCTTCTACAATGATTCCAACGACTGGCCGTTCGCGCAGGATGTATGGCAGTTCGGCTGCAAGGGAAGCATTGACGGCATCAAAGGCGACGTGGATCTTAATATAGAATTTAGAGCGAAGTAGTGATGAGCGTGAGCGGCTGGAAATGACAGGGCATGTATTATGAGAAGACTTTATGTGCTTATAGGCAAAAGTTCAAGCGGCAAGGACAGCATTTATAAAAAACTGCTCGAAAAGCCGGAGCTGAACCTAAAAAAAATAGTGATCTATACCACGAGACCGATAAGGACCGGAGAGACTGACGGCAGAGAGTATCATTTCTGTACGGAACAGGAAAGGGACAGGCTGCAGAGCGAAGGGAAGATAATCGAGAGAAGAGATTACAATACCGTCTACGGAGTGTGGAGTTATTTTACCGCAGACGATGAGCAGTTTGACACCGAAGGGGACTGCCTTGTTATCGGAACGCTTAAAGCCTATGAAGATTTCAAAAACTATTTCGGTGAAGACAAGGTTGTTCCATTGTATATCTTCGTGGATGACGGCGAAAGGCTGATGCGGGCGCTCAAGAGAGAGATGCAGCAGGAAAAGCCGGGATACGCTGAGCTCTGCAGAAGATTTCTTGCCGACGAGGAGGATTTTTCAGAGGAAAAACTCAGGGCGGCGGGGATTGCCGGCGGTTATGAAAATGCGGATATAAGTATTTGTCTTGAACAAATTCTCAGAGATTGGTATAATTAGAATGAGTAATGATTTTCAGATCGTAGGACATGAAAAAATTGTAAAACAGCTCGAAAAGACAATTGTTAAGGATAAGGTGAGCCACGCTTATCTTTTTGTCGGTGAAAAGGGCATCGGAAAGAAAACGGTCGCCCGTTACTTTGCGGCGGCGATCCAGTGCACAGGCGACTTTGATGAAGAAGGCAGGCGGATCACCGGAAGACCATGCGGACAATGCCGTTCCTGCAGGCTTGCGTTTTCATATAATCATCCCGATATCAGACAGCTCGAATATGAGAAGAGACAGGCGGGAGTTGATGAGCTGAGGGAACAGTATGTAAATGACGCGTCGGTACTTCCATATATGGGCAACAGGAAGGTCTATATTATTAAGGACGTTCATCTGATGCAGGCCGCGGCCATGAACGCGTGTTTAAAGACCGTCGAAGAACCGCCGGAATATGTGGTGACGATACTTATCGCAGATAATCTTCAGACAATTCTTCCTACGATCATTTCAAGATGTGTTAACATTAATTTCTACCCACTTGATATTGAGACTGTCAGCAGATACCTGATGGAGAAAAAAGAAGTCCCGGATTATGCGGCAAAGCTTGCGGCTGCATTTTCACAGGGAAGTCCGGAAAAGGCGGTGAAGATAGCTATGTCAGAAGAATTTACCACTAAGAAAGATGAACTTGTTAAGATCTTAAGAAGGATCGATGATGTAAAACCGTATGACCTGATGGTCTACGCGAAAAACTATGGTTCGGACAAGGAATTTTTTGATGATTTTCTCTGGATCTCAAGATGCTGGTTTAAAGATGTACTGATGCTTAAGGCTACTTCGGACCTTAACAGGGTTCTTTTTAAAGAAGAGTACAAATATCTGAAAAAACAGGCTAACGTCAAGAGTTTTGAGGAACTTGAAAAGATAAACGCCGGAATAGATAAGGCCGCCGAAAGGTTTAAGGCGAATGTAAGTCAGGAGACTATTCTGGAACTGTTGCTGCTTACTATGAAAAACCCGGTTTAACGCAGTGATCATGAAAAATCCTGAGTAAAAAAGAGTTTATTCCTTAAGGAGGATCTTATATAGATGGAAAACAATAACAGCTCGCCGCAGGGAGGTCCGAAGCAGCCCGAAAGAGACGGCGGAGCAAGAAAGAACAGAGGATTCAACAAGAATTATAAGAATAACAGAAATTCTTCATATGAAGATAAGGGAGAACAGAGACCTTACCAGAACCAGAACAGGAAGAATAACAATTCTCCAAGACCGAACCAGGAGGGGCAAAAGTCCCACAGATATCCTTCAAAGCCTGATAATTTCAGGAAATTTGACAACAGAAAGCATCATAGGGAATATAAGAGAAGCGAGAATGAGATCAATCCTGTAAAGGTTCAGGAGATAATGGATTTTGAACAGGAGCTTTTAGAGGAAGAGGCAAGCTTTGTTCAGAATGTTCATGAGATGAACGAACCTGCAGGAGAAAATGTGACTGTGAGGATAACGGAAACAGTTGCCGAAAGACCAAATGCTAAGACGCCGGATAAGAAACCGTTTAAGCCGTATGAAAAGAGGGCGCCAAAGAATCAGAAGCCGTATGAAAAGCCTGAAAAGCCTTTTGAGAGGAACGGCGAGGTTTCGGAACAGTCCGGTGAGAAAAATCAGGATGTGGTGACTGAAAGACTTCACGTAAAAGCAAATAACAGATCAAATGAGCGTCATAACGAAAAGTGGCCATTTGACAGATCGATAGAGAAAACCTACGATAAGCCTTATGAAAAAGTCAGCCACAAAGACAAAAAAGAGCACGAAGAAAAAGGCGCCATGATCGAAGTTGCAGGCGTCCGTTTCAGAACTGCCGGAAAGATATATTATTTCAGCCCGGGTGAGATAAAGGTCAATAACGGAGACAATGTGATCGTTGAGACCGTAAGGGGAGTTGAATTCGGAAAAGTTGTGCTTGCTCCGAGGATGATACCTGACAAAGCAGCTTTCCATCCGCTTAAGCCGGTGATCAGGCTGGCTAATGAAGAGGATTATGAACAGCAGAGGATCAATGCGGTAAAAGAGAAAGAAGCATTTAAGATCTGTCTTGAAAAGATCAAAAAGCATGGGCTTGAGATGAAGCTCATCGATTGTGAATATACATTTGACAATAACAAACTGCTGTTTTATTTTACGGCTGACGGCAGGATCGATTTCAGGGAGCTGGTAAAGGATCTGGCATCGGTGTTCCGTACCAGGATAGAGCTCAGACAGATCGGTGTTCGTGACGAGACCAAGCTTATGGGCGGTATCGGAGCCTGTGGAAGGGCGCTTTGCTGTCATACTTATCTGGCTGATTTTTCACCGGTTTCAATAAAGATGGCGAAAGAACAGGGCTTATCCCTCAATCCGTCTAAGATCTCTGGAGTATGCGGAAGACTTATGTGCTGCCTTTCCAATGAAGAGAAATTCTATGAGGAAGCCAACAGACTTCTTCCGGATGTCGGATCGCATGTAATAACCAAAGAAGGACTTAGCGGTGAGGTTCACAGCGTCAATGTTTTAAAAGAGAGGGTCAGAGTGATCGTAACCCTTGAAGATGATGAAAAGGAAGCACGAGAATATTCGCCGGATGAGCTCAAATTCGACAGAAGACACAAGAGGGAAAATGTTGCGATGGATGACGAGCTGCGTCAGCTCGAAATGCTTGAAAAGAGCGAAGTAAGGTTTAACCTGGAGGATGAGTGATTATTCCTGAAGACGTTAATTTAGAGGATAGATAAATGACAATTCCTGAAGACGTTAAATTATTGGAAGATGAAAGAATAGACGATCTGCAGCGCTGCGGTCTTATGATAATACAGAATACGAAAAAATTCTGTTTTGGCATAGACGCAGTGTTGCTTTCTTCTTTTGCCAACGCGAAAAAAGGTGAAAAATTAATTGATCTCGGAACCGGAACCGGTATTATTCCGATAATCATGCAGGCGAAAACGCAGGGAAGCCATTTCACAGGACTTGAGATCCAGGAAGAAATGGCGGATATGGCAGCAAGAAGCGTTCGCATGAATCATCAGGAAAATGTGGTAAAGATAGTAAAGGGAGACATAAAGGAAGTAAAAAATCTTTTTACGCACGAAAGTTTCGATGTTGTAACTTCCAATCCTCCTTACATGAATGAAGATCATGGGATCAGGAATCCGATGCTGCCCAAGGCGATAGCAAGGCATGAGATCCTGTGCAGTCTTGAAGATGTTGTCTCGGCGGCAGCGTATCTTTTAAGGGCGCAGGGAAGATTTTATATGGTGCACCGCCCTTCAAGGTTTTCGGAGATAATGGAGACGCTGATAAAATACAGACTGGAACCGAAACGCATCAAGTTCGTCCATCCTTTTGTAGATAAAGACGCCAACCTTGTGCTGATAGAATCGGTTAAGGGCGGCGGCAGATTTATGAAGATAGAAAAACCGCTGATAGTTTATGAACGGCCGGGAGTGTATATGCAGGAGATCTATGACATTTACGGCTATTGATGTTTTGAGACTTTTTATCTTGGACGGGGTGCAACTTACTCCGTCCAGGATTACGCTCCGCGAGGATGCGCGAAATTATTTTATCGGGAAGGATAGTCACTGTTCTGATATATGTGAACGGTGACGAAGGATAAGCAAAATGGCAGGAATCTTATATCTGGTGGCAACGCCGATAGGAAATCTGGAAGACATCACGCTGAGAGCTCTTAAGACACTAAAAGAAGCAGACCTTATTGCCGCAGAGGATACCAGACACAGTATCCAGCTTTTGAATGCCTACGATATAAAGACGCCGATGACCAGCTATCATGAGCACAATAAGATAGAGAAAGCTCATTTTCTGGTTGAAAAACTCCTTTCCGGACTTAATATAGCTTTGATAACAGATGCTGGAACGCCTGCGATATCGGATCCGGGGGAAGAACTGGTAAGGCAGGCCGTTGCGGCGGGTATCCACGTCAGTCCGGTACCGGGAGCGGCAGCGTGCATATGCGCTCTGATAATGTCGGGGCTTCCGACAAGAAGATTCAGTTTTGAAGCATTTCTGCCATATGATAAAAAAGAAAGGGAAATGGTGCTTGAAGAACTTAGGGACAGGACGGGAACGATAATACTTCATGAGTCTCCTCACCATTTGAAAAAAACCTTGAAGGATCTCGCCGCATATCTGGGAGAAGACAGAAGGATCTGTCTTTGCAGGGAGATCACCAAGAAATTCGAGGAAGCCTTCAATACCACGCTCAAGGGCGCGGATGAGTATTATGAACAGAATGAACCAAGGGGTGAATTTGTGCTTGTCATAGAGGGAAGACCGCTGGGACACGCGAAAAAAGAAGCAGCTCAAAAACTAAGTGAGCTGCCTGTATCTGAACATCTGAAAATCTATACCGATCAGGGTATGGATGAAAAATCAGCGATGAAAATGGTGGCAAAAGACAGAGGAACCGGTAAAAGAGAGATCTATGCTGCCATCCATAAAAACTGCAGGGGCGAGGAGTGATCCTCAGTCGATGATCCCTGCAAGCTTTGCCAAAGATTCGATAGTTGCCTTCGATACTTTTTTCCCTTCAAATTCTATAAGATCTCCGCGTTCTCCGGTAAAAATATCAGCCGGTTCATATTTCTGCAGGACTATCTGGTTGTTCTGGATGAAGATCTCAAGTGCATCATTTACAGAAAGATGTAGATTTCTTCTGATCTCAATAGGAATGGTGATTCTTCCAAGATCGTCAATCTTACGTATGATTCCCGTATTTTTCATAATTAAATAACCGCTCCTTTCTTAAGTTAAGAATACCCTGGGGGAGTTACTCTTCGCGGTAACTCGGGTAAATCCATAATCGTATAACATCCCATATATAGAATATAGCATAGCTTTAATACATAGTCAATCATAGTTGTCAATTAGAAAAAGAAAAAAGTGGCTAAAATGGCAATGTACGACAAAAATCGACAACAAAAAACAATATAAAAGTTGTCAATTCGGAAGAAAACGACAACCTGTGACACGGAGTGCGCAGCATCGACGGCGTTCGTGAACAGGAACGTGTTTTGCAGGAACACTCGTCAAGATATGACGTTTCGTGAATATAATTTATTAACCATATTTTATGAGTGAATATAAAATGGATATGATCTGGATGGCAATGATAGCGGGGGGAATAGTGTTTGCGGCGCTTACCGGAAATGGGGATAAGGTTACCAACGCAATAATCGACGCCCCGGCTGAAGCGGTTAATCTATGTATAACAATGCTGGGAATAATGGGACTGTGGCTGGGAATAATGAGAATGGCGTCAGACTGCGGCCTGATCGACGCTCTTACCCGGTTGATGAGACCGGTTATAAAACTGTTATTTCCAAAGCTTGATCCAAATAGTCCGGCATGCAGATACATAGCGGCAAATTTTACCGCTAATCTGCTTGGACTAGGGTGGGCTGCCACGCCTTACGGCCTTAAGGCAATGAAGGAACTGAAGAAAGAGAGTGAGAGGAAGGCAGATTTTACAGGGGGCGGTGAGACCGCAAAGGGAAATGAAGGTTTAAAGAATAGTGAAACCGCGACTGATGAGATGTGTACCTTCCTTATTATTAACATGTCTTCGCTGCAGCTCATTCCGGTTTCGGTTATTGCCTACAGGAGCAGATACGGTTCAGTTGATCCGTCGTCGATAATCGGACCGGGACTTGCGGCAACATTTGTCTCCACGTTAACCGCGGTAATTTTCTGTATTATGATCAATAGGAAGGCGCGATCATGAAATTTCTTCTATACATATCCGAATACTCCATACCTGTCCTTGTATTCTATGTGATAATATTTGCGAAAAGCAGCGGAGTCAGCATATTTGAATCCTTTACTGAAGGCGCGAAAGAGGCTTTCGGACTGATAAAGGATATCTGCCCGAACCTGATCGCTCTCATGCTCGCGGTATCGGTATTTCGGGAGTCAAAAGCACTGGATGAACTGACCGGACTGCTTGCTCCGCTGGCGGAAGCAGTCGGATTTCCGGCGCCGGTGCTGCCGCTCGTATTTATAAAGATATTCTCATCTTCGGCGGCGACCGGTCTGTTAATTGATATCTTTAAGCAAAGTGGACCTGATTCTTTTGAAGGAATGCTTGCGAGTCTGTTCCTTTGCTGTTCCGAAACTATCGCATATACCATGGCAATCTATCTTGGGGCGGTCAAAGTGAAGAAGAGCAGGTATATACTTTTGGGAGCGCTGATCAGCATGGCGGCGGGAACGATAGCGGCGTTTCTGCTGATATCATAGCTGATATGACATTGTTTCTTTCACCAGAGAATTTATTGAGAAATATCAGGGATTATGATAAGATGATTAAGAAGATTACTTGACAACTCAGTGGAAGTGTCCTCCGCCTCTATAGGCGGTGGTGTTCTTGAACTATTGTTATATAAAAACAGGTGGTACTTATGAAAGACAAAGAAAAGAAGATCAAGGATAAGAATAAGGACAAAGAAAAAAGCAAAGACAGGGTAAAAGATAAGGATAAGGTTAAAGAGAAGGACAAGGTAAAAGAAAAGGAAAAAGATAAACAGAAAGATAAACCGAAAGAAAGAGAAAAGGACAAATATAAGGTTAAAGATAAAGATAAAAACAAAGTCAAGGTCAAAGTCGAAGACAAGGATAAAGATAAGGTAAAGGTTAAAAATTCTGATCTCAGAGAGTGGGAATTTGAAAATATCAGCGCTTCTTTGGAGGATTATCTTGAAATTATCTATAAGCTTATTGTAAGCGGTCAGAAAGCAAGAGTAACTAAGATCGCGCAGGAATCGGGATATAAGAAGCCGAGTGTTTTAAGAGCTGTAAATGTACTGACGCAGCAGGGGTATCTTAGTCATGAGTCGTATTCCGATGTCGTTCTGACCGAAAAGGGAATGGTACTGGCTCGGAATATAAGCGCGAGACATGAGCTTTTGTACAGCTTCTTTTCCGAGGTACTGAAAGTATCGGAAGATGATATTTATGAGAAGACGAGGCAGATGAGTCATTTCTTAAGCAGGGAAGCGTGCGGCAGATTGGAAGCATATATTAAGTTATGAAATGTGAACTATGTGAAAGAAAATGCGGTGTGGATCGAAGCGTTGAAACCGGCTGCTGTAAAATGGGCGATGAGATGATGATCGCGAGGGCGGCGCTTCATATGTATGAAGAGCCGTGCATTACAGGTACAGGCGGGAGCGGAGCGATCTTCTTTACGGGCTGCAGCCTGGGATGTGTTTACTGCCAGAATCATGAGATATCGGAAGGAAAGCATGGACTTAAGATTTCCGAAGACAGACTTTTGGAGATTTTCTTTGAGCTTAAGGACAAGGGCGCGGAGAATATCAATCTGGTCACGCCGACACATTACATACCGCAGATAAGAAAGACGATCATAAGGGCTAAAGAAACGGGATTTGATCTTCCGTTTGTCTATAATACAGGAGGTTATGACAGCCCGCAGGCGCTTGGAACGCTTGAAGGGCTGATCGACATTTATCTTCCTGATTTTAAATACATGGATGAAGAGCTTGCGAAACTTTATTCCAATGCGCCGGATTATCCGCAGGCCGCGTTCAGGGCGGTAAGCGAGATGGTAAGACAGGTTAAGCCTGAATATGATGAGAGCGGAAGACTGAAAAGAGGAGTTATCGTAAGACATCTCGTGCTCCCGGGAGCTGTTAGAAACTCTATCAGGGTGCTTGATTTCTTAAAAGAACAATTCGGAAATGATATTCTGATAAGCATAATGAACCAGTATACTCCGATGCCGCATCTTGACAGGGAAAGATATCCAAAGCTTGCGAGAAAGGTCACTAAGCGCGAATATGAGAAGGTAGTGGATCATGCGCTTGATATCGGACTCGATAACGGATATTTTCAGGAGGGCGATACGGCGAAGGAAAGCTTTATACCGGATTTCGATCTTGAAGGAGTCCTAAAACAACGGATGGGGGCAGCGGAAAAATACTCTTTTCAGAAGGAGAAACATAGAAATGAGAGAAATGGAATTTAAAATGGAGCGTCCAGGTCTTGTAAAAGAAGGGGATGTGGTTGAGATCACCGAGGGAAAGCTCCCGCAGAGTTATTATTATACAGTAGAACCGGCGGTTGCCATGTCTGCAAATTATAACTATAATGAGAGACTTAAGTCGGATAAGGGAGTTGTAAAAGCAGTTAACGAGACAAAGAGAGGATTCTTTGTTACGGTGGAATTTGATGAGTAGAAAATATCCCCTGAGGAGAAAAGGCTCCATCAGGGGATAACATTTTTTATGTCATAAGGATCAGGCTGCCGCGCCGGTCCTTTGAGACGGAATAAATTCCTTATCCAGTAATTCTTTGAAAGTGTCGAACGGAACGAAGCCTTTATTTACCACAAAATCCGTAAATTCTATCATCTTAAAATCATCGCCGAGTTCTTCCATGGCGTATTTTTCAAGATCTTCATAACCCATGCAGCCGCAGATATAGCCGAGTACATTTCCTGGGTTTTCGACGATCATCAGGAATTGATCTTTGAGGTTGTCTTCATTCAGCTCATAATAAGGCTCGAGATATTCTCCGAGTTCTTTAATTGTCCAGCCGTTGTAGTGGACACCTATATCCATCTTGGCCATAATGAGCAGTCCAAGACGCCGGTTGATCTCCAGAAACTGGGCAGCCTTGTAATCCAGATCGCCATAGAAGAAGGATTTCATCTCAACATAGGTAGCCCATCCTTCGCTTAATGAATCTGACGAAAATATACGACGGACAGGGTCATCGTGGTTTCTCGTGGAGATGACAAACTGGTAAAGATGTCCGGGAAAGCCTTCGTGAGCCAGGGTCGAAAACATCTGGGTTTCTGAAGCAGTACCCTTTTTGTTGATGAAGATACGCTGTATATCTTCACTGTCTATAGCAGGAAGGAAATACATTGCCGGACTAAGATAGTCTTCAAGGGCTTTATCAACATAATCTATCTCATATTCAACATCATCCAGTGCTTTAAAATCGTTGGACATATTCTTCTTGAGCATATTAATGATCTCTTCGGGATCAGTGATCTTTGACTTAAATATATCGGATTCAATGTCCACAAGTTCTGTATTAAAGAGTACCAGTGCATTCAGAGAGATAAGTTCACGGCTGATCGCATTATCGATCTCTTTTTCCAGTTCCTCAACAGTAATGTCATGGCCATACTTGTTCTTAACGATAAGAGCATACTCTTCTTTGCCGCCTTCAAATCCGGCAAGTCCTGTATTGTTCTTTCCGGTACCCTTAAGCTCGGTTAAAGTGGAGATTATCTTCTTATAGGAAGGAATGACATGATTCTTAAATATATCATTGTTTCTGGCTTTGTAATCGGTCCGTTCCTCATCGGTCAGTCCGGCATAGTTATCTATACGTTCGTTAAAATTGATGATAAGGATGTTTGGATCCGAATCGATAAATGTCTGACACTGTTCGATCACCTTGTCGGCCATGTCATCACTCATAAAATATCCTTTTTCCGAAAGGAGCTTTTCATGTTCACATATACTGTCAAAGTAATCGGAAGTGCTTTTCAATACATTTAAATAGCGGTCGATATAGCTCTTATCGTAGAAATTATACTGGGTCAGGTTGATAGGCAGCTGAGCCTGTGCTCCGTAGAACGGTCCCAACGGATCGTTGAAATAGACATTCGGATCTTCCTGAACCGCGATACCAGATTCAAATTCCAGAAGCTTATAGGTAAGCTGCTGCTCGGGATCAAGATCTTCAAATTTGAAATTCTTAAGAGCATTATTGATCCTTACATAGAATTCGTGTTCGGCAAGAATGGTTTCAGCATCGATAGTGCGGAGGGTGTCCGGAATCTCCTTAAGACCGTAAGCTATAGGATCGTGTAAAAGAGAATTGCAGTAGAGAGCATCCATTCCGGCAATCTGCTGTGTCAAACTTTTTGTAAATTCCGAAAAGGTCATTTTGGAATAGTCGATATCAGGAAAATGATCAGTATATTTATCATTAGCTGGTTCTTTATTATCAGCTGTTTCTTTATCATCAGTTGGTTCTTTATTATCAGCTGGTTCTTTATCATTCGCTGTTTCTTCATTTTTAGTAGTTTCTTTAGTTTCAGTCTTCTTATCTTTATCAGCTTTCCTGTTGCAGCCGGTAAACGGAACGGCTAATATCAGAAGCATAAGAATACTGAAAAATAAAAATCGGGTTAGTTGTTTCATTGTTTTCTCCATACTATTCTTTAAAAAATATATGCCGGAACATAGGGAATAATACATTGGATGGACAGCAGCCGATCCAATGCATGTCTGTAAACGCCGCCCTGTATACGATGGATCAGGGATTTATCTTATGCAGGGTTCGGTATAGAACAACAGGAGAGGGAATCCCTCTCCTGCATGGTTTAATAACTGTTGATCTCTATTATTCAATAGGGGTGTTAACCTGTCTCTTTACATATGATGTATGAAGAACATGATGTGCCTTCTCGCTGCCCGGTTTTCCGAAGAACTCTTCGTAAACTGCCTTGATAGCAGGGTTCTCGTGAGATTTTCTGATAGGCATGCTCTCGTCATAATCATATAATACCTTCGCACGAAGTCCGCGGACATCTGTGAAGTTACGAACATTTCCTGAAACCTGTGGCTGACCGCCGCCGTTTACGCAGCCGCCAGGACAAGCCATGATCTCGATGAAATGATAATCAGCTTCGCCGTTCTTAACCTTGGTAAGGAGCTCTTTCGCATTGGAAAGACCTGAAGCAACAGCAACCTTAACGTCCATTCCGGCAACATTGTAGGTAGCTTCCTTGATTCCCTTGGTTCCTCTGACTTCCTTGAAGTCAAGAGCCTTAAGCTCTTCACCTGTGAGAGTCTCAACTGCTGTACGGAGAGCTGCCTCCATAACACCGCCGGTAGCACCGAAGATAACGCCGGCACCTGTTGAAAGTCCGAGAGGCTGATCGAATTCTTCATCAGGAAGGCTGTTGAAGTCGATTCCTGCGCGGTTGATCATTCTTGCAAGCTCTCTTGTTGTAAGAGCGATATCAACATCAGGAACACCGGCTGCAGACTGATCCGGACGACCGATCTCGAATTTCTTGGCTGTACAAGGCATTACGCTGACAACAACCATCTTCTTAGGATCGATGCCCATCTTCTCAGCATAATATGTCTTGGCTGTTGCGCCGAACATCTGCTGCGGAGACTTACAGGTTGAAAGGTTCTCTGTCATGTCAGGGAAGTAGTGCTCGCAGTACTTAACCCATCCAGGTGAGCATGATGTGATCATCGGAAGAACTCCGCCGTTCTGAACACGCTCAATGAATTCGTTAGCTTCTTCCATAATTGTAAGGTCGGCAGAGAAGTCTGTATCAAATACTTTGTCAAATCCGAGTCTTCTTAAAGCGGCTGCCATCTTACCTTCAACTCCGGTTCCGATAGGAGCGCCGAATTCTTCGCCGAGACCTGCTCTTACAGCAGGAGCTGTCTGAACGATAACAAACTTATCAGGATCGGCAATAGCGTCAAATACCTGACTTGTGTAATCTTTCTCATAAATAGCGCCTACAGGACATACAGCGATACACTGTCCGCATGATACGCAGCTTGTCTGTCCGAGTCCCATATAGAATGCGCTTGAGATGTTGGTCTTGAAACCTCTCTCATTAGGTCCGATAACGCCGATGCCCTGAGTCTTCTCACATACAGCAACACATCTTCTGCAGAGGATACATTTGCTGTTATCTCTGATCATGTGAGCTGCTGAGGTATCAAGCTCATACTCGTTCTTTACGCCGTCATATAAGCACTCGTCATCAACCTTATAATCCTTGCAGAGCTTCTGGAGCTCGCAGTTTCCGCTTCTTACGCAGCTTAAGCACTTTCTGTTGTGATTTGAAAGGATGAGCTGAAGTGTCTTCTTGCGGGATTCTATAACCTTAGGGGTATTGGTCCATACCTCAAGGCCTTCTCTGATAGGGAATACGCATGAAGCAACAAGGCTTCTAGCGCCCTTAACTTCTACTACACAGATACGGCAGGCACCGATCTCGTTGATCTCTTTTAAGAAACAGAGTGTAGGGATTTCGATATGGGCAAGTTTTGCTGCCTCAAGTATTGTCGAACCCTCAGGTGCTGATACATCCATGCCGTTGATTTTAATATTTACATTTGCCATCGGGGCACCTCCTATTTCTTCTCAATCGCTTTAAAGTTACAGTTATCCATACAAGCGCCGCACTTGATACACTTAGCAGGATCAATTACATGAGGCTGCTTAACTGTACCGCTGATAGCGCCAACAGGACAGTTTCTTGCACACTTGGTACAACCCTTACATTTATCAGGATCGATAACGTAATTGAGAAGAGCCTTACATACTCCGGCAGGACATTTCTTGTCAACAACGTGAGCAATGTATTCGTCCCTGAAATAACGGAGTGTTGAAAGTACAGGGTTCGGAGCTGTCTGACCGAGTCCGCAGAGAGAGTTGTCCTTTATGTAGTAGCAGAGCTCTTCAAGCTTATCAAGGTCTTCGAGGGTTCCGTTGCCCTTTGTGATCTTATCAAGTATCTCATAAAGACGTTTTGTACCGATACGGCAAGGTGTACATTTACCGCATGATTCATCTACTGTAAATTCAAGGAAGAACTTGGCGATATCAACCATACAGTTGTCTTCGTCCATTACGATAAGTCCGCCTGAACCCATCATTGAGCCGATGCCGATGAGGTTATCGTAGTCGATAGGCACATCGAAGTTCTCCGCAGAGATACATCCGCCTGAAGGTCCACCGGTCTGGGCTGCCTTGAATTTCTTTCCCTTAGGAATGCCACCGCCGATCTCTTCGATAACGGTACGAAGGGTAGTTCCCATAGGGATCTCAACAAGACCTGTGTTGTTGATCTTTCCACCTAAAGCGAATACCTTGGTTCCCTTTGACTTCTCTGTTCCCATTGAAGCGAACCACTCAGCTCCGTTAAGGATGATCTGAGGAATATTGGCATATGTCTCAACGTTGTTAAGAATAGTAGGTTTCTTGAAAAGACCTGCCTCTGCCGGGAACGGAGGTCTTGGTCTAGGCTCGCCTCTGTTTCCTTCGATAGATGTCATAAGAGCTGTCTCCTCGCCGCATACAAATGCGCCTGCGCCGAGTCTTAAGCCGATGTCAAATGAGAAGTCGGTTCCGAAAATGTTCTCGCCGAGCATACCGTATTCACGAGCCTGAGCGATAGCGATCTCAAGTCTTTCAACCGCGATCGGATACTCTGCACGAACGTAGATATAACCCTGGCTTGCGCCGATAGCGTATCCTGCGATAGCCATAGCCTCAAGTACAACATGAGGATCGCCTTCAAGTACCGAACGATCCATGAATGCGCCCGGGTCACCTTCGTCGGCGTTGCAGCATACATATTTCTGTCCGCCCTTAACAAGGTCCTTTGCAAGCTGCCACTTTCTTCCTGTAGGGAATCCGCCGCCGCCTCTTCCTCTTAAGCCTGAATCAAGAATGCACTTGATAACTTCATCAGGTGTCATTGAGGTAAGAACCTTTGCGAGTGCCGCATAACCTTCAGTTGCTATATATTCATCGATATTCTCCGGATTGATAACACCGCAGTTACGAAGAGCGATCCTGTGCTGGCTCTTGTAGAAGTCGGTAGAAGAGATCGGTTCGATTCCTTCAGGTGTTACTGTTTTTTCATAAAGGAGTTCCCTTACAGGTCTTCCCTTTAAAAGATGTTCTTCAACGATCCTTGCGATATTTTCCTTCTTAACCATTGAGTAGAAGGTAGCATCAGGATAAACGATCATGATCGGTCCTAATGCACAGAGTCCGTGACATCCGGTCTTAACTACACAGACTTCATCTGTGAGACCGAACTTGTCTATCTCTGTCTGCAGTGTGTTGATTATCTCCTGGCTGCCGGAAGAAGTACAGCCTGTACCACCGCAAACCAATACGTGTGAACGATACATAATTTACCTCTTTCTGCGCTGCAAAATAATATGGAATGTTCAAGACCTGTGCCGCAGCGCCGGCAGGCCTTAGCAAAGCATGTGAATCATATACTAAGCTGTATACTGCGATAAGATCTCTGCGGCTTTGTCAGGTGTTACATTCTCTATGGTAACACTTTCGCTGCCAGGTACATCAACTATTACAACTACACCATTTTCTGAAGGAATATTGCCGTCAGATACGACAATTGCCTTAGAAGTGAGTTTTTTGCCTAAGATTTCATCGGAAAATGCTGTAAGCACTGCTCTTGCTCCGGATTCAACACCGCGTGTTCCCATCGCTACCCTGATCTTTACCTGACCGGTATGAACACGTCTCATGCCAACCTGACTTTCCATCTTGTCTTTAAGGGCATTCAATTCTTCGAGAGTTTTCATGATTATCCTCCATTTCTTTAAGGTAGAAACACCTCACTTTGTTTCGGTGTTTCTTTGAATTGATCGCGTCAAGCGTCACGCGAACCGGACTGCAAAGATTTCTTCG
>CACZSY010000008.1 GCA_902783965.1 uncultured Lachnospiraceae bacterium | reverse complement strand
GTTGTTCGATCATCTAAATCACTTTATAATGCGGATAGTGGGACTTGAACCCACACGAGGTCGCCCCCGTCAGATTTTGAGTCTGATACGTCTGCCATTCCGCCATATCCGCTAACTGCAGGAGCATTTCTGCTCCGGATCAACTTATTTCCTAATGCGCAAGCGCGCATCCGCCAGGAGTGTTTTTCGTGTTATAGGAAAAAATTGAATTCTCTATAGCACGAATGCTATTCTACCATAAATCCACTTCTATTACAAGCATAAAGTGAGAAGTTTTCAAATATTGCCAGCCGGGTATGCTCCTTACACACCCCCGTGTGCATAAGGAGAAGAAGAATGGGGTCAAAATACCTTTTGACCCCAAAAATATTATATCTATGGTTCAGGCTGCGTAGTTGTCTCCGGTTCCTTCGACTGCTCCGGTTCAGGTTCCTTCGACTGTTCCGGTTCTTTTGTCGTCTCCGGCTCTTTCGTCACTTCAGGTTCCGGCGTAGGCTCAGGTTCCGGCGTAACTTCAGGTTCCTGTGTAGGCTCATTCGTTACTGCCGGCTCTTGTGTTACCTCCGGTTCATTCGTAGGTTCCGGCGTAACTTCAGGTTCCTCTGTGATAACCGGCTCCTCTGTCGGCTTAGGCGTCTTCGTCGGTTTCGGTGTCTTTGTCGGTTTCGGTGTTCTCGTCGGTTTTGGAGTCTTCGTCGGTTCCGGCGTACTTGACGGTTCATCCGTCGGCTTTTCCGTTTCAACCGGTTCTATCGTAGGTTTCTCTGTCTTTGCAGGCTTCGTCGGTTTCGGTGTCTGCGTTTCATCAGGATCCTGACTCAGCTGAGGAGTATCTTCTGTCGGATTCTTCTTATCATCAAGTTTATCGTTGTCAATAATATTAGTATGTGTCGCATCGGACTGTTTAAGTCTTGCCACAACAACGAATCGTCCCGTACCTCTTTCAATGGAATGATCATCATAATTGCAGGTTGAAAGAGTGATAAGCTGATCACCGTATTCCGCCGTTACTCCCGTTTCATATAAAGAAAGCCTCTTTACATTGGCAATATAATCGTTGTACTCCTGCTCATTGGCAGCATCGACAAAATAATAATACTTAAATACATTATCGGACTTATTATAGACTCTGGAATAAAACGCTCCGACAATTTCATAAGTACCCGCGCTGTACAGCGTCTCGAATTTGATAGTAGGATGTTTCTCATAATAGTCTTTGGTCCTGTAAAACTTAAGACTTCCAAACTGATGATGATTAGCCATATTATGAGCATATATGATCAGATTACTTGTCGGCTTTTCCACGCTGCATCTGTAATCAATGAACGGCGTGCCTTCTCTTGACTTTTCTCCGTTTACATCCTTATCAAGATAGTATTCCGGTTCATCCGGTGTCTGCATGACAGGATAATCTATCGGCGACTCAGCAGCTCCATCGACAGACTCTACCTTGATCCAGCCGACAATGTCAGGATACATTTTCTTAAGTATCTTATACTTATCCATGATAACAATCTTACCGTCTTCATCCTTAGTCACTTCCTTGTCGACGATCTCGGTACTGATACCGCTCTCTTTAACAAGCTTCTGCATATCTTCAATCTTCTGCTCGCTTCTTTGTCCCGTGTAGAAATAACTTCCCAGATAGGCAATGCATGCCGCAAAAACGATAAGATTAAGATAAAACATTATATTTGCGACATCATACCATTTGCGCTTACGATAAAACCTAAGCATAAAAATCACTCACTTTGCTTTAAATCTTTATAGATAATCCTTTACATCTTCATAATAAGCCCTGAGTATCTCACCTACTGACCACGCCTGATTATAACAGCCGTTGCCGGTACAGGTATCTGTTCCGTCAAATACTTCCGCGATACCGTTGATGCATCCGTCATTCATATGATCCCTTACCGTCTCAAGCATCTCCATGGCTCTTGATGCGGCTACCTTCGAATGATCATTAACTTTCATAAATGCGCTAATGAATCCTCCCAGTGGAAACGCCCATGAAGTACCCATATGATAAGCGGCGTCTCTCTTCGGAAGAGGTCCGATATACTCAGGTATATATTCAGGATCAGTATAGGAAAGACTTCTCAGTCCATAAGCAGTATAAAGGAATCTGTAGACACAATCAACTACTTTTCTCTCTTTTTCTCTGTCCAGTACCGAAAAAGGAAGTGAAACCGCCCAGATCTGGTTAGGTCTTACCTTATCATCGTCCGGATCAGCCACATCTATCAGGCATTCTTTCTCCTTATTCCAGAAATGTTCGTTAAATGATACATATACCTTATCGGAAAGCTCCTTATATCCAGAAACATCATATCCGTAACGTTCTCCAAGTTCCTGCATTATCTTTAACGCGTTGTACCACAGAGCGTTGATCTCAACAGGCTTGCCGTGCCGTGGAGTAACGACCCATTCTCCTACTCTTACATCCATCCAGGTAACCTGATCAAAATCGCTTCCCGCATGGATAAGTCCGTCTTCCTGCATGCAGATGGAGAAATTCGTGCCATTCTTATATGCCTGGATTATCTTTTCAAGACACGGATATATCTCATTTTTAATAAAAGCGTCGGCTTTCTCGAATTCAAATCTGCTGACCTTCGCGCTGTATTCGAGATATTTATAAACCGAATAGAAATACCACATTGAAGCGTCAGCCGTATTATATATAGGTTCCTCTTTGGAACTGCTCGGGAACATATTAGGTATGAGCCCATCTTTAAGATACATGGCAAATGACTTGATTATCGAAGCGGTATCCTCCAGTCTTCCGGTGCACATGGTAAGTCCCTGAAGCGCGATCATCGTATCTCTTCCCCAATCCGTGAACCACGGGAAGCCTGCAAGTATGGTCTTAAGCCCCGTACTGTTCCTGTCAACGATAAATGTATCAGCGCTTACCGCAAGATCCGCAAGGAAATCATCTTCCATAGCCGAAGCGATATCCTTTCCTCTTTCGATATACGAAGAGAAAATCTCCTCTGCCGACGGAGTATCTTCTTCAAGCGAACATACGAAATATACCGTCTGTTTTTTAAACGGAGCAGATCTGAGTTCCACATCAAACGGAGAAAAAGCTGTATCACAGCCTTCAAAGCCGTTTCTGGCATCTATGGCAGGAAACCTCTTCTCATCATATTGTTTTGACTTTCCCCTTGGTTTCAGTCTTCCGCTGCTCACACTGAAATATACCTTGTATCTGTCATCCTCCGGATCGGTTATGACCGCCCTTTCGTCTTCGATAATACATTCTCTTTTCATATCGGCAGCGCTCTCTACCGGTGAATTATTCTCCCTCAGAGAAAACTCGGGAGTTACGGTCATCCTTAAGATATCACTACCGTTAATGATCTCATATCTTACAGCAACCGTATTATGTCCGTGCCACATCGCAACAGACTTCTTAATTCTTATGTCATTGACCTGATAAATATAAGTCGGTATTATATTAAATTCAAACGCTTCTATATACTTATATCCGTCCCTGTTCTTCTTTTTCCCGGTATACATCTGACTTTTAAGGCAGTATTCTTCATCCTGCACCCTGATCGTTTCAAAGACATTAAGAAGGATATTGGTCCTGTCGACCGGTGGATTAAGAGAGGCAACCAGATAACCCGAATGTATCCTTGCGTTCGTGCCTCCTATCGAGCCGTTGGAAAAGCCTCCGAGTCCGTTAGCCAGTAACCATTCTCTTTCATATCCATAATTTTCATCACGCAAAAAAGATTTTCCAAATCTGTACTTAGTATTCATCGGATACCTCCCTGAAGAATTATATTTCCTTTTATTTTACCACACATTCTCTCAAAATGCTAACCAATTCCTGTCTGCAGCATAAAATATACCATGACAGGAGCTTAGGTGAGACACATGAAATTCTGTTTGATATGCAACGCAGACAAACGGCAGTATTATATATATGACTATCTGAACAACAGCGACATTTTTCCCATACCTTCGGATGCAGGAGAGCTTATACCTCAGCTTAAGGAATACGGCAGCGAATGCTGCATGCTTGTACTTCCAACTCCCGCAAGCCGTGATGGGATTCATATAAATAAAAGCGAAGTATTGCTAAACGATCTTGTAGCGGCCATGGGAACTCATGTCACAGTCTTTGGCGGAAAACTTCCCGGATCATTCAAAGAAGACCTTAAGAACGCTCATATTCCTTTCTTTGACTTTCTTGATGATCCCGATTCCAAAGACTTCAACGCGATAGCTACCGCCGAAGGAGCGATAGCCTGCGCCATCACAGGATCAGAGGTCAATATCTCATCCTCAAAAGGGCTTATCACAGGCTACGGAAGCTGTGCCAAAGCCCTCGAACAAAGACTTAAAGCTCTTGGCATGGAAGTTACCATTGCAGCCAGAAATCCGTCAAAATACGGCATCGGCTCGATCATCGACCTTTCAAAGCCGTTCGGATTATCAGAGTATGATCATATATTCAATACAGTTCCCGCTACTGTCTTTAAAGAGGCGCAGATAGCAGAATTCAAAAAAGATGTATGCCTCATTGACATTGCTTCCATAAGCGGATTTGACAGGAAAGCATGCGAAGCCTATAACCTTACCGTCCATGATCTCCCGGGGCTTCCGGGAAAAGTCTCACCGAAAAGCTCAGGTCATTATCTCGGAAAATATATATTGGCAAGGAGTGGAATATGAAAGATAAACTGACTGTCGGTCTCGGTGTTACAGGATCGTTCTGTACTCACCGGACCTTATTAAAAGCCATTGACGATATACTCCTTACAGACGATAAGATAGAGTTTCTTCCGATACTGTCATACAACGCGGCAAATACCGATACCAGATTCGGCAAAGCAGAGGATCTCAAAAAAGAGCTTGAAAAGAAAACAGGCAAAAAACCAATCGAGACCATCACCGATGCAGAACCGGTCGGACCGAGCGGCATACTGGATGCGATGATCATCGCACCGTGCACAGGCAATACACTTGCGAAACTGAATCTCGGGATAACCGATACTCCCGTCCTCATGGCTGCAAAAGCGCATCTTAGGAACAACAAGCCACTGATACTCTTCATCTCAACCAATGATGCACTCGGCAACAATCTGAAGAATATAGCAGACCTTTATAATAAAAAGAATATAACATTTGTACCTTTTGCGCAGGATGATCCCGTAAAGAAACCCAATTCGCTGATCTCCAAACCGGAATTCATCCTTCCGGCCATAAAGGAAGCTCTTAAAGGCAAACAGCTCCAGCCGGTAATAGCAAAAGACTAATATCCGATACTGAACGCATCAACCGACCATCGTTAAAATCAAAGTTATCTTACAGCATTCATTACCGATGAAGCGCCCTTTAATCTGCTTGCGAGCTTTGAAAGCAGGCAGCAGATAACGGCATATACTATCATTCCTGTCAGATACAGGATCTCCCTGATATCACAGGTTCTGTGTCTGACAGCTGATGATATGATAAAGTACAGACATTCCCCCGCCATTATAAGAAACATTATCATGATAAATCTGCAGTATCTCGGGATCCTCACCGTAAGTTCCCTGTGATTTCTAAGACTTAATATCTCTATCATGAATAACGGTCTTAGTATATCCAGCATGCACAGGCAGACCGGTACAGAAGACAGCAGAAAAGGAAACAGTACGATAACCCTGTTGGAATTCTCTGTCTCGAAGATCCCAAGCAATACATAACCCGATACCACAAGTATAAGAAGAATGCTGTATAATATCTTAGTCCTGATGAATTCCTTTTTCTCCATACTGACTTTATAACATACAGTCTTTCCTATCCCGGCAAATTCCGATAATTCTTTTTCAAGTATCTCGGAGACCTGTTTTCGCTTTAAAATATCCTCTTCACTGAGCACTTTTGGTTCTTTTCCGGCATGTTTTCCTTTAACACCGCCGGTTTTCTTTCTATTCTTAGACGACATCTTTTCCGATCCTTAACAGTCTTTTTTCGGCTGTCCTGTAAATGTAAATACTGTCGCTCAGCACCTCCTCTCTTTCAACCGCATAAGAATTAACCTCGTTCAGCATCTCCAAAAGCTCCTCATAATCTTTGTCACCGCTGTCCTTAACGCATAAGATCTCATGTACGGAGCTTGGAATTATAATATAATCTCCGCCAAACTCTTCTCCGAGTCTTTCAAGGATATCCGGATATGCCAGAACCGCGGCGGCATAGAGATTGATCCTGTTGGTTACAATATAAAGCAGGTACTGCGCATCATATTCCTCACATATAATACCACAACCGGTTTCAGTTTCGCCACCTTTAAATTCAAGATCTTTTTCCCTTAAAGCCACCATATGATCCACAAGAGGTCTGCACACGAACGGAAGCATCCTGATATGATTCTTCAACGCCTGTTCCGTCATCTCTTCAAGAGAAATTCCCCAGCTTTCCATAATGCTGTTATTGACTGTGATACTTGCGATAGTATCGGATATTTCAGATAATAGAACAATGAAGATCAATCCGAGATCCTGTACCTTTTTATGTGGAACAGAATTCAAAAACTCCTGATTCCTTTCATAATTAACAACCCTTATCATCAGTTTTTCCCTGACCGACTCATAATCCTCCATCATCTTGGAAATCTTATACATCTCAGATGTATTGTCCGCCGCCCTTCTGTACATCTCCTCAACCTTTTTCACAATAGCCTCGATGCTCATTCCCCATTGGTATTGCTTGTAAAACTTGTCATAATAGATAGTCGGCGTTACCCTGTCTTTCCCGATCACAAGTCCTCTGTACCGTACTCCGTTGTTCTTTAACACGTTAACAGGTTTTACAGGTATGTCATCACCCAGTTTTTTCTGTAAAGCCTTCACAAGCCTTACCTCAAACTCTTCAACCCTTTTTTCCTCATTTCTCTTTTCCTCACTCAATAAAATGACCATCCTTTCTTTATCACTGCAATTAATTGTCTGTTCATTAATGATACTTATGAACACAAAGCAGTTTTATTTATTCTATATAATACTAAACGATGCGAGGATGGTTAATGTGACAAAAGAGCCGTAATTTTTTACGACTCTTTTCCCATAGTTTTCATAATATTCTTTTTCCAATATTTTTTTCTAATTTTCTTCTTATAATTTTCTTCTTATAATTTTCTTCTTATAATATTTTTTCTAATATTCTTTCTTCTTATATTTCTTCGGCGCTCCGTAATAGAATCCCTGGAAGCATTTGCATTTTACGCTCTTAAGCATCTTCTCCTGCTCCACGGATTCAACGCCTTCCGCAATAGTCTTGATACCCAGAGAATCTGACACTTTGATGATAGCTTCTATCATCAGTTTATATGTTTCTTCAAACATAGCCGCGTCGACAAACGACTTATCGATCTTGATCTTGCTTATATCCGATATTCCGAGCGCGGTCATTGACGCAAGCCTTACTCCGAAGTTATCTACTATTATCTCAATCCCCATAGATCTGAGCTTTTCGATCAGCGGCATTGTGTTAAGCGATTCGTCCGCGAAAATATCTTCTTTAAGTTCAAGTTCAAGACGCGAAGCATCAATATTATATTTTTCCACCCTGATTTTGATCATATCGATAAGATTGCCCGAGAAGAACTCCCTGTTGGAAAGATTGACACTGATCTTTGTATCAGCCTCCCGCGCAAGTCTTTCAAATACATTATCAAGAACAATCTCACAGATAAGTACTATCTGACCTGTCTTGATCGCCACAGGAAGAAACTGTTCCGGAAGCAGCAGTCCCTTCTCCGGATGATTCCAACGCAGCAGAGCTTCATATTCCGCTTCCTGCTTGTTTCTGTCAGGAGAAAAATCTATAACCGGCTGATAATAAACCTGAAATTCTCCGTTCTCTATAGCTTTCGTTATCTCAGACTGCATCTCGAGCTTCTGGGCATATTTCTCGCCGATCTGCTCACCGTAATAGCAGCAAGTATTCCTTCCGTTGTTCTTGGCTTCAAGCATTGCCAGATCCGCGTTTCTTAAAAGAAGTCCCGTATTCTTTCCGTCTTTCGGAGCCACAACTATTCCCATACTTATGGTAATAAATATCTCTCTTCCCGATATTATGAAAGGATAGGCAAATACTTTCTGGAACTTCCTGATCTTTTCCTCATAATCCGCGATATCTTCTATATTCTGGCTTAAGATGATAAATTCATCGCTTCCGATCCTTGAAAGATAATCGTTCTCGTCAAGGGCTTCCATCAGTCTGTGACTGGCATCGAGGATCAGTTCATCTCCATAGGAATGTCCGAGCTTATCATTAACACTCTTGAAATTATCAAGATCTATATGCACAAGCACAAACTGCTCGTCCTTACGAAGCGTTGTTATCGTCGAATCGATAAGTTCGCACAACGCATGTCTGTTCGGCAGGTTGGTCAGTTTATCATTATATGCCATGGTATAAAGCCTGTCACGGTTCTTTTTAAGCTCTTCTATCTTCTCATTAAGGCTTTGGTTTTCCTGTAAAAGCTTCTCATACTCATCAGAGTTCTCATGAACTATCTCCTTCTTACCTTCTTCCGCGCTCATGTTCTCATACATACTGATCCTCTTGGAATAATTCCTTATGATAATGACAAGCATGATCAGAAGAACCGATAAAAGTATATAAACAAATCCGTAAATTGCCGTATTATAATTCAAACCTGCTGCTGCAAATGTCTCATCAGAAAATAATAATCCCATACAAAACACCTTCCTCCTCGGGTTGTCCGATATGATCATACCTAATTATACACTAAATTGTAAAAAAATACCATGCTTTTGACAGCTTTTTCTAATATAAGGTTACTGTTCACAGTTCATCTGTATGAGCAGTATATAACATGCTCATAACATGACAAACGGGCAGATGGATCTCATTTCCACCTGCCCACAGAAATCTTTTTATTTTTCAGAGAGATAATTATTTTTTATTTTTCAGAAAGATAATTATCGATACCCTTAGCTGCGGCTTTGCCCGCTCCCATAGCAAGGATAACTGTAGCTGCGCCTGTAACGGCGTCGCCGCCCGCGAACACGCCTTCTCTTGAAGTCTGTCCGCTCTCCTCATTCGCTACGATGCATTTTCTTCTGTTGATCTCAAGTCCCTTGGTCGTAGAAGATATCAGCGGATTAGGGCTTGTTCCGAGCGCCATGATAACGGTATCAAGCTCAATAACGAACTCCGAACCTTCAATAACTACAGGAGATCTTCTTCCCGAAGCGTCAGGCTCGCCAAGCTCCATCCTTACACATTTGATTCCCGTAACATTATCATTCTCATCTGAAAGGATCTCAACAGGATTGGTAAGAAGGTCAAAAATGATACCTTCCTGTTTTGCGTGATGAACCTCTTCCGCTCTTGCAGGAAGTTCTTCCTCACTTCTTCTGTATACGATATGAACCTCAGCGCCTGATCTTAAAGCAGTTCTTGCTGCATCCATAGCAACATTACCACCGCCGACAACAGCAACCTTCTTAGCGGAAACGATAGGCGTATCATAATCTTCATCAAAAGCTTTCATAAGGTTGCTTCTTGTAAGATACTCATTTGCAGAGAATACTCCGTTGGCTGTCTCACCCTTGATCCCCATGAATCTCGGAAGACCCGCGCCGGAACCGATGAATACGGCTTCAAATCCGTCGTCAAAGAGCTGGTCGATGGTAATTGACTTACCAATAATTACGTTGGTCTCGATCTTAACTCCAAGAGCCTTGACATTCTCGATCTCGGCCGCAACAACCTTTTCCTTAGGAAGTCTGAATTCAGGAATACCGTAAACCAGAACTCCGCCCGCTTCATGAAGCGCTTCAAAGATAGTAACATCATATCCCATCTTGGCAAGATCGCCCGCGCAGGTAAGTCCTGAAGGACCGGAACCTATTACAGCAACTTTCTTATTCTTCTTAGGAACATCCACTGTAGGCTTGATGCCGTTCTCTCTTGCCCAGTCAGCAACGAATCTTTCAAGCTTTCCGATTGAAACAGCCTCGCCCTTGATTCCTCTGATGCAGTATTTCTCACACTGACTCTCCTGTGGACAGACTCTTCCGCATACTGCAGGAAGCGCTGAATAAAGGCTGATAACCTTATATGCTTCTTCGATATTGCCCTTCTTGACATTCTCTATGAAGCCCGGTATATCTATCGAAACCGGACATCCGGTACGGCACTTAGGATTCTTGCAGCCAAGACATCTCTGTGCTTCCTCAACTGCCTCTTCCATATTGTATCCGTAGCAAACTTCTTCAAAATTATGTGCTCTGACTTCAGGCTCCTGTTCTCTTACAGGCACTCTCTTTAATGGATCCATTATTTGTCACCTCCGCATCCGCAGCCGCCGTTCTTGTGGGTATCGCCCTCTTCAAGCTTAAGCATAGCGCGGCCTTCTTCAGTCTTATATAATCTCTGTCTCTTCATAGCGCCGTCAAAGTCAACCAGATGACCGTCGAACTCAGGACCGTCAACACAGGCAAACTTAACCTCTCCGCCTACGATAACTCTGCAGGCTCCGCACATTCCCGTTCCGTCAACCATGATAGGGTTCATGCTGACTATCGTCGGAATTCCAAGCTCTTTAGTAAGAAGACAGACAAATTTCATCATGATAACAGGACCGATGGCAATAACCTTGTCATATTTATAACCCTGATTATAAACCAGCTCCTTGATCATGTCATTGACATTTCCCTTAAATCCGTATGATCCGTTGTCTGTACATACAAATACATTCTTAGCGTACTTCTTCATCTCTTCTTCAAGAATGATGAGCGACTTATCTCTTGCACCGATGATACAGTCAACATCGCAGCCATGCTCCTTCATCCACTTAACCTGAGGATAAACAGGTGCAGTACCTACTCCGCCGGCAACAAATAAGATCTTCTGAGACTTTAAAACTTCCTCAGATTCATGTACAAGCTCAGACTCAACTCCGAGCGGACCTACAAAATCCCTGAAAGCATCTCCGACTTCAAGTTTTGCCATTCTTTCGGTAGAAACTCCGACAGTCTGGAAGACAATCGTTATGGTCTCCTTCTCTCTGTCATAATCGCAGATCGTAAGAGGGATCCTCTCTCCCTTCTCATCTATCTTAACTATAACAAACTGTCCAGGATAGCAGGACTTTGCTACAAAAGGTGCAACAACGTCCATTAAAATGATCTTATCAGAAAGAACTTCTTTTCTGACTATCTTAAACATATGTTTCATCTCCAATCCGGACCGTACAGTCCTTAATTTCACATTTTGAATAATAATCTCTGATATTATATATCATTGAGGGGGAAATTTCCAGAAATTTTTTTCCATTAACATAAAAGGTTATTTTTCTTTTGCAAACAGATTCTTTATTAAGCTTATCAGTGTTCTTCTTACGGCAAAGCATATGATCAAAAGTATGATCACCATGGCGATTCTCAAATATATGTAATTATACAGAATTGTCATTAGAGCAACGACCAGCAATACACCGCCTGATATCAGCAGCAGCTTCTTTATATCATATATCCTGTTTCCATCAATATAGTCTCTGCACACCTTTAAAAAGAACAGATAATGCATTACGCAAAAAAGTATATGTGCCAGTAACGTGGAATAACCCGCTGCATGAAATCCGAATTTAGGGATCCACCACATATTCAACAAAATGTTAACAACTGCTGCCGTAACCGTTGAGATAACCGTGTAGATCTTTTTTTCATAATAGAGTTCAAATCTTGAAAACAGCTGATACATGTATCCAAAAAAGGTGCTTGCACTTAAAGTAGGTATAAGACTTACCGCCCCCATATACTCTTTTCCAGCAAGGATATAAACTATCTCAGGACCGAATATTATCATTACTGACAGTATCAATGCAAGAAATTCTAATACCATATAGCCAATCTTTGCGATCGGTTCAAAGTCTTTCTCTTTGATCTGTTGAAATGTCCATGGGACGAATGCAGAGTTCAAAGCAGAAGAAAAAATAGTAAAAAGTGTAGAAACCGAGATTGCAATACTATATACTCCAACATTTCCCGAACCGTCAAAATGATTGATCATTATCCTGTCTGTCTGATTCAATAATGTCTCTGAGAGATAATGAATTATGAGCGGAGCATTAAAAGCAAGTGCATAATTCCACAGTTTTTTGTCATAAAAAGAGTGATCAAGTCTGTAATTATTTATATAAAAAAACAGTCCCGGTGCTATGACATTTGCACATGCGAATGAGATTATCCTTACTATTCCCTGATTTTCAGGAACCAGCAAAACGGCAATAATACTGACAATAGGTGTACATACCGATATCAGAACTGACGCTATGACCGGGTATTTATAATCGAACTCATATCTTTTTCTGATCACCCATGTATGATATGGTTCCACAAACATAAATGCCGCAAACATTATTACAACAGCCGGAACCGGAAGATGCATCAGTTTAGACAGCTGTTCTCTCAGTAAAAATGCAACCATAAAAAAACTTGCAGATATCACCAGTGCAAGGCTTTGGAAAACAGATACAACTCTTTCTTTAGTATTATCCGTCTTTAAAAATGCATTATTTATGACTTCCATATGAAGATACATGGTAGAAACAATGACAATAACACCATAGTAGGCGATATATACACTAAACAGACCGTATTCTTCTTTTGGCATTATCCTTGTAAAGATCGGGGTTGTTATGATACTGATCCCTCTTTGCAAGAATCCGGCAAATGTAAACCAGAAAACAACTTTTGCCTGATCATTTAATCCTGAGTATATTCTATACAGTTTTTTAAACAACTAGATCCTTCTTTCTGTTTATTGATCATTTATATAAAGACTCTGTCAGAAATTCAGTTTCAATACCGCTATTACTTATTCTTTGTATCAGATCTTTATAATATCTGTTCTGAGTCTCCGCCTGTTTGGCATTTACCGGATGTCTCATATTTTGATCAAAATAATTATCATTTATGTTTACCGAAAATCCGTCAAATCCTGCAAACATTATCTTTTTAACACCGCAGTATTGAAGAAGCTTAAGTGCAATTACAGATGAAGAATCATGCGTACTGTCATCTATATCTATCCACTTTTTATAGTCCAATACCTTTACCTTTCCCCTTCCACCCTTAGAGATATTGGAAGGTACAATGATCTTCTTTCCCTCTTCTACCGCTTTGTCATAGACTTCTTTTCGTGTAGTCAGCATATAGTCAGTTCCAATGTCAATATTCAATCCGATCGAAAGACTATCATTTTCTTCGGATAGTTTTCTTATCTTATCCATATGTTTTGCTATACTCTTTCCCGGAGCAACTAGCAAGACAATTTTTCCTTTAAATTCACTTTTTAATTCGGATACAACTGCTGTATCGTCGACTGTTTTTCTTTCATTATAGTCTCTGTATAATTTTTCAGCATATTCCCTGTCAAATGATATCTTTTTTTCTTCTGCGATCGTACCTAGCAGTTCACCGACCTGATCGATCGGAAGCATATGTTTGTTATAAAAATAACTTGCATACGAAGGTGTACAATGATTTGCCGATGAAAGATAGTATTCAGGAGCATAGCCCCAGTAAAACTCATCATGAAGCTGATTGATCACATTATCGATCACTTCCATCAGAGGTGATATCTTATATTTTTTTCCATAAAAAAGATTCATATGCTCCATTATCAATTCCGTATTCAGATTACCGGCGCCTTTTCCCATCCCCATTATTGAGCAGTCAACAATCAGCTCACGGGTTGTCGGAAACTGAAGCATCGACATTGCATTAGAATAAGACAGCTGCAGATTATTGTGACTATGAAATCCTAATGTCATTGAAGATATCAGATTATGATCTACCAGATTAAGCATTCGGGACATATCGTTTGGACGCATCTCACCAAAACTGTCAACAATATAAAACCCTGAGGCATTAGGAAACTCCTTATTGACCAGCTCTATCAGTTCTATCAATTCAGCATCTGAATAACGAAGAGTTATCATAGGCTGGATAAAAAATAAATAACCCTTCTCTATTATTTTCTTACCGACAGATATGATATCATTCTTATTCTTTTTATGAAAAGCAAGTCTTATGCCATCGATCCCGTCTTCAGTTCTTTCAGAAAGCTTGTCTGCATCAAATTTTCCATAATCCATCATTGCCACATACTTGATGCCCGCATTTTTATGCTTCAGGATCGCATCAATGATAACGGTCTCATTAACGTACTGGGTTCTATCTCTGACAGAACCTTTATTTTCATCCAGATATCCCAGTTCAATTATATCAGCCCCGGACTCTTCCAACGCTGAGATGATCTTGTCCATATATACAGATCCGAAATTAAAATTATTAACACAGCCGCCATCCCGCAATGTTACGTCAAGTATTTTTATCTTTTTCATATTGAATCCTTTCGGTCAATTCCGGCTATTACATTTTTCATCACCCAAGATCCGGTCAATGGGCGATAAGAAGTTCAGCTAATTCAAAATCCTGCTGTTCATCAATATCAACAGATTCTTTAAAGGAGACTTCTTTTATAAACGGTCTTTTTCCTATCCTTCTTCTAAACTTTTCAAATACTTCCCTTGTAAAAACATATATTCCCGAAGTTTCCCTGTATATCGGTTTCAGATCCTGTGTACGCGGAAGATCGGAAGCATCAAAATTCAAAGGTTCTCCGTCCTGCCATAGATAATCCTGCATTTTGACAGCACAAAAAGCCGAGTCATATTCTCCTGATATAACAGCACTAATGCACTTACTCATGGTATCAGCCGATACAAACGGAGCTGTCGCATGGATATAAACATAGATATCAGCTTTTATTTCTTCACTGAAGTTTTGAAATATCTGGGTAAAATTTGATGACGGCAGATCCAGATACTCAGGTCTTTTCAAAAATTCAACACCTGCCGGCAGAAATGGTCTTATATCCGAAGATGAACAATATACATATATATTATCACATAATCCTGTTTCCATGATACTGTCAAGCTCCCAGCGTAAAAGCGGTTTTGAACCTAATATCCTTGTGTTTTTTCCCGGGCAGCGTTCATTTATCAGTTTGATAGGCATAACTGCAATTATCTTCATCTTTAATGCTCCTATTTAATGTTTCGATAAGTTCAATTCATTTTTGAGCTCTTCGAAAGTCTCAGGATATATAAAATAGTCATT
>CACZSY010000007.1 GCA_902783965.1 uncultured Lachnospiraceae bacterium | reverse complement strand
TGTTCTTCTTCGACCCTGATTTGAGCAGGAAGAGTATAAGTTTTTTCACCGTTTTTTGTTGCCGCAACATAAAAGCAATATGTCCCGTCTGGTTCTATATTCAGATTATTAATTCCAACAAGATGATGAATAGCGGTATTTGTTAATAGTAGAGCAATTGACGATACGATAATCAGATTTCTTGACCAATCACCTGCTAATCCATAAAGCTCATTCCCAATGATTCCGATCCATTCGTTGAATGTCCACTTTTGCCCGTTAAAAATACCTCGAATTGCCTTATAGCCATAATAAAGGACAACTAAAATTGGGAAAAAGGCAAAATCTGAAATCCACTTTAATAAACGGAATAGAATCATATCGTCACCTGGCGTGGATAGCTACTTTTTTCATTATAATCTAAAAAATATGGGAGTCATAATTCTTTTATATAATGACCTTAGTGCCGCAATAAGGACAGAAGAAACTGTCTGACGGAATTTGCTTACCGCAATTCCGGCAGAATAGTTTCGTATTTGCCGTGTCTTTTCCAGAAACTATTGAAGTGTTTGCTCCTGGCTCATTTGTATGATTTTTTTCAGCCGCTGTTGCAACTTTATCGTTGATCTTTTCAAAACACTCTGAAAAATGAACGATTTCAAAGGCTTCCTGCAAGCTAACCTTATCGATTAGTTTAACAAATAGCTTATTTTGACTATCTTCTTCAATATTAAAAGAAGGATATTTCTTTTTTAATTCAACTGCTTGCCTTGACAGTTCATTTATTTGGGACTTTCTTTTTGCCCATTTTTCTTTTTTTTCTGCATAATCTGCTGCATGAAGGCTCCTAAAGACATTCAATGATACTCCGAGTTTTTGAGCTTCAACAGTTTCATCTATATTATTGTGTTTGATAAGCTGATCAAGCTCGTCATGATATAGGTTAAACAGTACTTGATGATAATAGGCTTCTTTTCGCGTGTTTATTTCTCCTGATTGGGGAAACTGTTTTTTTCGAGTAAACAATTGATTTGAATGAACATACTCATACGCCACGACCGCGTTAACGACAATTACAAAAAGTAGTTTGAAACGAGGGTTTTTAATTTCCTCATCAATAATTATACCGGGATATAAAAGAGATATTTCTCTTTCGGCTGCTTTTTTCTTCTTGCTGTCTTTATCTCTTTCTTTAGCGTCTGCTTCCAGCAATTGTCTAGCAACATTTCTTTTTAAGCCCATCTCGTCAGCGTATTTTGCGACACGGCGTTCTTCATCCCAGTCTCTTTTATCATCTGTAAAACATAGTCCTGCAGGCGGGAATTCTGCCGTACCAACATATGGTACAAAATAAATATCTTTATACGGTTGCCCATCTAGATATAATGTGTATTTATCTTCCCCAACATCGGGTAGTCCGTGTACTGCCGCCCGTATACTTGTGTAACCAGACCACGTAAATGTCTTTCCGTCAGGAACGCATAATCTGCTAAGATATGTTTCAGTTCCTGCTAAACTATCAGAAATTATAGGATTAGATTTATCTAATCCGTAGTTGGATTCCCATACGTGCTGATTCTTCAGCAAAGTTGGTGTCTGCTTTTGAGAATTTGCAGCAGCGGCATCCATTGCATTTGAAAACAACTCTAAAAAGCGATCTTCCGTGCTCTGCTTCTTTTTTCTATTAAAAATACTCATAGTCCTTCTCCCTCTTCGTTTTAGCCTATAAAATTAAAACATCCTTTTGAGTTTTAGTCAGGATCAGCAAATTTGAGTTATGCCTATAGCAGAAACAAACAAATTCAATCGTTCCTTCACACGTTTGTTGAAAACAGATACGCTATTACTATAGCATGACAGAAGCTGAAAATATTCTAAAACATGCTTGCAAAATTTCCCTTTTCTACCCTATCCAGGTGAAACTGGACCGAGTACTACTCAATCCATGATTTTAGAATACTATGGTTCTCATCTGTTCCATCGTGGAGAAGGTCGAAAAGGAGTTTCATAATTCCTTTTGCTATTCTACATTTATAGGAATCTTCCCGGTGAGACACTAAATCGCCTTCAATTCCATACGTTACCACAGGGCAAACCGCGCAGAAGGGGCTGTACACACACTCCGAGCAAAAAGGTAATGCCTCAACACATGAAGCGGTACATACCGCATGTACTACAGGCGATTGTATAAGCTCCTTGTATGTATTATTAACTGTTCCAAGGCAGAAAAGATTATCCCCCATATTTGCCATCATGCGGCCTTCATCACATGTATAAACATTGCCGTCATAATTGATTGCCATCTGTCCAACCCCGGCGCCGCACGGGGATCTGAATTCCGTATGACCTACAGCAGCTTTGTGTAGAATTCTTTGTAGGTACAAGGATGCAGTTACTTCTCTCACAAATGTACCCTGCCTGCAAAGATCTATCATGTAGGTAAGCACATCCGTATAAAATTCAAGAAATTCCTCAGCAGAATACCCGATTGTCTGCCACTGTTCTTTTGCACGGCCTAGAGGTGTTAGTGGACGTACGTATAAAGTGTTTAGTCCATGATGGATGTACTCATCTACAATCTCCCGCGGGTATTTTAGTGATTCTCTTGTTGTAGTCTGCAATACACCAAGCTGAGCAGCTTTTCCGGAACTCTCATACAGTGATCTTAACAACTTCACCCCTTTGTTCCATGCCTCATAGCTGGAGCGATGATTGAAAAGCGGACGATTATACTCGTGGAGCCAGGCCGGTCCATCCAATGAAGTAGAAATATTGATCTTATCATCAATCAAGAACTGTAGAAGTGCCGGATCTGGGTTGGTTAAATTTGTTACAATAGAAAAATCTACTGACTTTCCGTTTTTATAGAAAACATCTCTTGCATAAGAGACAGCATACTTTAGAACTTCTGGATTTGCAGTAGGTTCTCCGCCCTGAAACTCAATAGTCAAGTGCGAAACCGGGGACTGCACCGCCATCTCTATAGCTTTCTTACATGTTTCAAGAGACATCTGAGAAACATGCGCGGTTCCAGCTTGACAATAGATGCAGCGTTGATTGCAAGCATCAGTTAGGACAAAGATAAAAAGATTAGTTGCACCCATCATGCAGTGTTTCATGCATTCGAGCTGGGGTGCATTCATTGCAATGTATTTCTCTTCATTTGTATAAAGAAATCCTGCTCTTTGAAGATCGATATACGCCGGCTCTTCAAGTAACAACTCGCCTTTAATAAAACGCTCGAAATCTTCTTGATTTAACCAGCAATAATTTCCCAAGTCATTCGTTAAAAAGTAATTGCATCCTTGCTTTTCAACATTATAGTAGGCTGTCTTATACATAATAAATCCTCAATAGGGAGTTACTTTTATGTCGGGCATCACTGCTGTTGTACGAAAAAAGCCGCCACATTCAGCTTTGCACCTGCACGATTCACATTCTGGTAAATATACTATCTTCCAAGGTGAAATGCTCCGTCTGTATAAAGGATGATATTTTTTTGAAACAGAGCACAGTGGATAGTTATATAACTGCACAGGGATTGCATTTTGCAGGAGTATATCTGCCGCATCCTGTATATATGGCATGAGAGAAGCATATGAACACCATACAGTTTCTCTATTTATCATGCTGTTTCCCATCATCTCAAGCCCCATAAAGCAAATATGCCGGATATTAGGATATCGCTTTGATATTAAGCGTGCTATGTTTGGCAGGTCCTCTTTGTTCAGAGCAGATGTAACTACGCGAATTTCG
>CACZSY010000006.1 GCA_902783965.1 uncultured Lachnospiraceae bacterium | reverse complement strand
TGGCAGATCAGTTATGATTATTATACAGTTTATTTTGAATGTATATTTGATGGAGTAAAGATAGAAGGTAATATTGATCAATTTGTAAAGGATGAAGAAGATATTGCTGAATTAGAGGATATTATAAATAGGATAATCAACAGACAGTCATTTGAGGATGCAGATTATTTTAAAGAAAGAATTGAGGGCATTAAACAACCTTCACCTGTGTCATCAATATGGTATGAGTGTAAAATATTAACAGACAGATTCCATATAGAAAGAGGTCTTGATACAGATAATCCTATAGATAGCTTTTATATGAGGTATCCGGAGGATTATATTTACAGACTGGAAAGGTATGGTCTGGAAAGACTTAGTGTTACTGCGGATATAGAAAAGAATTTAGATTATGAATATTCATTAGCTATGTATAACTATGTAGCTTCTGAAAAGAGTCTTGAGGGTGTTAAGAACAGGTTAGGTGAACCGGACAGGATTCAAGATCTGAATGGTAAAGAAGTTTATTGTTATGTAATAGGTGCATTCACTCTTAAGACGTATGAAAATGAAGAAGAACTTACTGAAGAAGGACTTAGCAGTGTACTAATCTATAATGATGAGATAATTCACAGCTATGGGATAATTGAAGATGGGATAGTTGAAGAAGAAAAAACGAAACCGGAGCAGACGCAGGAACCGGAACAGACGCAGGAACCGGAACAGACGCAGGAACCGGAACAGACGCAGGATCCGGAACAGACGCAGGATCCGGAACCAACCCAGAAACCGGAGCAGACGAAAGATCCGGAGCAGACGAAAGAACCAGAACAGACGCAGGATCCGGAGCAGACGAAAGATCCTGAGCCAACGAAAAAACCGGAGCAGACAAAAGAACCGGAGACAACTCAGAAACCAGTTCAGACACAGCTTAACAAGATTCCGGATGAATTTAAAAAGTGGAATGGAAAAACCATAAATCCAACAATTGATGAACATGATAAGGTAGTTTCAGAAGAGTATTACGAGGGGGATTTTGATGATCCTGCTCCAGACAGAGAACGGTTTTGTGGAATACGTTTCTTTAATACAAAGAGTAAAACTTATATGACTCTTTATGAAGATGGTCCTTGGTGCATTTTTGATGGTAAATCGTTGACTGACAGTGGTGCGAAGTCAGATCTGGTTAAGTTTCAGTGTTCGGAACAGGTTAACGGAGCTGCTTATATAGGCGGAGCCAATGATACGGGGAGTAATGAAACTATAAATGGCATCTTTAAAGTGAATCTAGATTCTTGGAAGGTTAAAAGAATAATAGACACTTCTGAAGAGAGAGTTGTATCCTTTGCGACAGATGGTTCTAAGATATATTATGTTACCAGCCTTAATAGTTGGGCTAAAAATGATACAGTTTCTAATTTAAAATGCTATGATATTGAAAAAAATGAAATAACATGTTTGATATCAGAAATCAAAGGTAAAATTAAGAACATAAAAATTCAGAACGGCAATGTATATTTTAGAATTAACGATGTACTGTGTTATATCGATCCACAATTAACAATTCATGTGATCTATGCAGGGCATTCAGGTAATAATTGGTGGTTGGATTATTCAGTTCAGGAGGATAAGATCATTATCTGTCAGGAAGAATTGGAGGATTCATTGAAAGGCAATTATTATTTCCATACGCTGGATCATTCAGGAAATGTTCTGGATAGTAAAATGATTGAATCTGGAAAAGAAAAATATGAGTTCTTACAAACCAATATTGATATGCATCGTGAGTTTACCCTTTATAAAGGAAAGCTTTTTGAATACAACAAAGATGGTTTCTCATTATATGATCTTGCAACAGATAAACATGAACAGATCATACCTGTGACATTAAATAATACATCTAATTACAAGTTCTGTGCTTTAAATGTAAATGATGATAAGTTATATATCTTTTCAATGCTAACAAATAAACTGTATGTGTATGATGGAAAGACGGTTAAAACGTATGATGCTCCAAAAATGCAAATCTATGTGTTGTAAAAAACTGCTCTAAAAACTATTTTATGTGTTGTAAAAAACTGCTCCAAAAACTACTTTGTGTGTTGTAAAAAACTGCTCGTCATGCTAACATAGATGTAAAGGAGGCGGTTTTGTGTTCAAAAGAAAGGTTTATGATTCTCTGGCAGAGTGGAAAGAGAAGTATTCCAGGAATTATGCAGCTATGTTGGAGGGAGCAAGGCGTGTAGGCAAGTCAACGGTAGCGGAGGAATTTGCCAGGAATAATTATCGATCTTATATAAAGATTGATTTTGCGAATGTTGAAAAAGAGATTTTGGAAGCCTTTGATGATATTGTATCTTTGGATATATTTTTTTTAAGGCTTCAGACTGCCACAGGAATAACTCTGTATCCAGGGGAATCTGTTATTATATTTGATGAGATTCAGAAAGCACCGCGTGTGAGACAGGCAATAAAATATTTGGTGGCGGATGGGCGATACAGTTATATAGAAACAGGGTCTTTGATAAGCATTAAGCAGAATGTTAAGGATATTGTGATACCGTCTGAAGAATACTTTATTCAGGTCTATCCTATGGACTATGAGGAGTTTTTATGGGCAACGGGAAAAGACACTTATCATGTATTACATCAGTTATATGAAACGAATAAACCTGTTGGGGACGCTCTTAACAGGAAACTTATGAGGGACCTTCGAATATATATGGCTGTGGGTGGAATGCCTCAGGCTGTTGAGGCATATGTTGAAGGAAAAAACCTTGTAGAGATTGATAGGGTAAAGCGTACAATATTGAAACTCTACGAAGAGGATTTTTATAAGATTGATCCAAGTGGGCGGTTATCGAAGATGTTTCTTTCAATTCCAAGTCAGCTTGCTGCGAACAAAAATAGATATGTAATTTCCAATGCGACAGGAAAGAGAACGACGAGCAGAGATAAAGAAATATTTTCAGAGCTTTTGGATTCAAAGACAGTGCTGATATCTTATAATGTTGAGAATCCCGATGTATCGCTTGGAGCTACTGCTTCGGACGAGTCTTATAAGCTTTATCTGTCAGATACAGGACTGTTTACGACAATGCTTTTTAATTCCGTGGACAAAACTAATACGAAGATATATAGTAAGCTTCTTTCTGACAAGTTAGATGCCAATCTCGGATATTTGTATGAGAATGTTGCTGCTCAAATGATCGTTGCTACAGGGAACAGGCTATTTTATCACACATGGAAAAAGGATGACGGTGTTCACTTTTATGAAGTAGATTTTCTGATAGCATCTAATGCAAAGATCGTGCCTATGGAAATCAAATCATCCAATGTAAATACACATAAATCTATCTCTGCATTTTGTTTGAAGTATTCTAAAAAGGTATACAGACAGTACCTTTTTTCACAAAAAGATGTGGGGCACCGGGAACAGTTGATATATAAACCAATATATATGATTCCATTTGTACTGAAAGAGCTTTCCGAAGGGTAAAAAGAATCTTTTCGAATGGTTAAACTCAGTTGTACTGAATAAATTAATATAGTGAATAAAAAGCAAAGACCATGCAAGTATATTTGTTGCGTGGTCTTTTTATGTTACTATCTGTCCCTTTATTATTTCAGGTTGTGTTGATACAATTCTAATAAGAAAAGAAAAATAAAGGCCTGATATTTTCTAAGCAGGGAGGGGAGTATTGAAGTATAAAAAAATAATAGTGTATTCGAATAGGGCTATAGACCGGTTTGAATACAGGGAGGTGATGTAATCTATGGAGTTTGGTACCAAAATAGCAC
>CACZSY010000005.1 GCA_902783965.1 uncultured Lachnospiraceae bacterium | reverse complement strand
TTCAGAAGAAATGCTAATCTTACTGCTGGTTCCCCAGCTTCAGGTTTAGAAGATGATTATGAGTATAGCGGCTACTACTATAAAACAATCGGTACTGATAAACATTATTTTGCTTTGGAATATGTAACTGATGGTTCTCAGCGTTCGGATTATGTGCTGCCAAATGGTGTGTTGACTGTTGCTTTAGGTTCAGACAATAATTATACTGTTGCAGATAACGGCGTAAAAATGTTTACTGCATCTCAGACTGTAGCTAAAAATGCTAATTTAAAATGGAAGTACATAAGTACTAATACTACTGTAACACCTTATAAGAATGATACTACTGGTGCTGTTGTATATAAGTCAGATACTACTATCTATGATTCACTTGGTGCATTTGTTGCTGGAACAGCCTCTACTACTGTTACTTCGGTAGATACGGGATATACACCACAGACAGCTATTACCTACAATGCTCACAGAATGCTTGTTGCAAAAGATAATATAATTATTAATATTGCTCTTTCTAACATTGACACTAGTGCTGAGAAGTGGACTGCAAAAGAAGATACTGGCAAAATGACCACATTCTACTACAATAATGATCTTGAAGAAGGTGCAACTACTGCACAGATTGTAGATAGTGTAAAAATGGATCCGTCTGTTTCAAATAACGATTACCTCGCATTTGACTTTGATCTGAATGTCAAGATGGAGAGCATTCAGGTTACTGTTGCTGAGAATGGTGATGAAGGTTTTGATACCGTTAATTCTTGGGCAGCTGGTACTAATAATGTAGGTGCTACAGGCGCAACTGGCACAGTTACAAATGGTGAGATTGAATTTATTGCTTGGTCATAATCTCTAACTAACCCCTAACCCTACAAACAAAAACTGAATAACCACCCCCACCAAACCCCAAAGGTGCGGCACAGGGTAAATACCGAAACATAACACAACCCCCGCCAGGCGATTGAGCTTGGTGGGGGTTGTGTTTTTGAAATGATGTAAGCGGTACTCACTATGAGGCGCTTACTTTAATAGTATCAATATTCCGCGTTAAGATACACTCACATAAGAGAATGAAAAAATGCTCACTGACATGGCTTTTCGCCTTATCAGTGAGCGTAGAGTTTATAGACTTATATTTTAGATCAAGATATTGATTCCGCAGCTTTTGCCGTTTCTTCGTCAACTCCGCTTGCAATAAGATCTTCAACGGTTTCACCGGCACGAATACGCTTGATAGCTGTTATGAGATTATTTCTACCTTCAATTTTGCCTTCGATTTTGCCTTCGATTTTACCCTTCTGTTCTCCTTCAATTCTGCCATCAACTAATCCGGCTTCGTATCCCTCTGTACGAAATCCTCTTTTAATTTTTTCTTCATCATATTCGGTCAGGCACATGCTTTTAACCTCCGCTCTATTGCCGATTAATAACGGTTTTATAAGAAAATCTTCCGGCATCTGCGCCAATGCTTCATCTACAGCTTTATCAATTGGCATTTCCTTATTCAGACCGCAACGTATTTCATGTATAAACCATGAATATTCTTTTAACGGTTTACACATTTTCAACAATTCTTCATTATGTCCATAATTTATATTGATCATTGTCACTTTTAGTTCTATGTCCGATTTTCCCGGATCCATAAATGCATCGGACAGCTTTAGTATATCTTTATCGGGTACGTCACCTTTATCAACCCCATTATAAAAACAGATGCACTTTGGTGTAGGAAATTTTTGCAAAGATGAATTATATATAAAATAATCTTCCATCTTGATCATTTTGCTGTATTCCATTCCCGCATATACAAAATGCCGCATGGGTTCGTTAGGACAGTAAGATGATTGCTGTTCATAAAAGTTTAAATCACTAGCTATTAAAAATGATACATCATTCTTCATACCGATGTAAAGAACATCTTCAATTGTTTTCAATTCGATTTGTTCATGATCGGAATGGTTCGTTCCGTTTACTGCATTGTACAGACTCAGCGTCCATTCCTTATTATTCTCTTTTCCAAATATAAATTTGAAAAGCCTGTCTTTGTATTGTCTGTTGATCCCGTTGTATTCCAATAACAATCCCTCCTCTTTAATGTATTTCTAATCCCTGATATTTACCGCAAGAACTGCGAAGCAGTTGCGACCTGGGTTTGGCGCAATCAAATCAAAGTGTTTCTACACTCAGACACAACCGATTCCCGATGAACATCGGCGGTGCATCGGCCGAAGCGGGAACGGAGAAATTGCTGATGTAGTATTTATTCTAAAAGATATCTTATTTCCTGAAATGATCATAGAGTTAAAATGAAATAAAACTTCAGTCGGCATAATTAACAGATTAAAGAAAATAATTATCCGGAATTATTAAAAGACTTTGTCGGAGAAATAATGCTTGTCAGAATTAACTATGACACAGAAAATAAAGAACATTATTGTAAAAAGAGAATATCAGGGTATGAGGATAACAGTCTCTTCGGGTTCGTACGTAAGAGGCTGTTTATCTCTATATGACTTGTAAAATGTAGTAGCTTGAATGGGATAATGGGTGATAACCCCATACAGGAATACCCGAAACGGAATAATAAACCCTGCCAAACCTAAAAGGTGCGGCGCAGGGTAAACTAATACCTAAAAACAATGCCCCCGGTATGTCCGATTGGATGTGCCGGGGTATATTGTCAGTTATTCTGTTTTACCTGTTGTTCCTCACAATAAGGAAAAACCACCTATTATCAAGAATCCACTCCAAGCCTCCCCTGAAAGGTTCAGTGATGCCCCAAGAGCGCAAGGCGAAGCCGCAGCGAGATTGGTAGCAGAACTAATGCCGAGCGAAGCGAGACCGAGGTAGTTTTTGCTAACGTTAGTGAGCAAAAGCCGGAGGGGTAATAAATCCCCCGCCACAGCCTTTTGGGTGTGTCGGGGGGGTGTGTCAGGTTTCAGTATTTACCCTGTGCCATACTTTGTAGTATGGCTGGGGTAATTATTCAGTTTTTATTTGTAGAGTTAGTGGTTAGTTAGAGATTATGACCATGCGATAGAGTCAATTACGCCATCTCCACCCTTACTAAGTGTCGGTGTTGCCCACTTATAATCACCTGTAGTTGTTACTGCAACAGCAGTTTCATGTCCCTGATCATCCTTAGTAACCTGAGCTGTATCAAGAGCTACATGTAAATCATAAACCATATCAAGGTAATTGGTTGTATCCATAGTATCAGCAAGTTTAACACTATCAATTAACTTATCCGTTGTCTTGCCTGAAACAAGCTTATTCTTGTAGTAGAAATAACCGATACCGAAGTTATTCGTACCGTTTTTAGGATTGGTAGCGGTAGTATCTGCAACATATGTCCAATCGTTCTGCCAGCTATCATTTAACTTTATAAAGTACACAACATCCCTTGTATAATTTGTTGAATCGGCTGAAACATGATAAACAGCTTTCATGTATTTATCACTATTACCAGGCGTTGCTGTCCATGTAGTATCACTCTCAGATTCTCCAAAAGTTACTGACCATTCACCTGTTGTATTATTCAAACCGGTTTGTTTAGTTAAAATATTAATACCTGTTACAGTATCTACAACATCAGTAACTGTAGCATCGTATGTTATTGCACCATCGCTTGAAGTAGAATAATCATAAAGTTTAATGTAGGGACTTTTATTGCCTTCCTCTGTTTCGAGAGCATAGAATTTATTTGTACCATTTACATAATAAAAACCGGAATATTTTACTGTTGTTCCTTCATTGCGTCTAAATACATAAAGTCCACTTCCAACAGGCTTGTATTGTGCTGCACCTGAATAATCACGAGCAAGAGTTGAAACAGCCAAAGTAAATCCTGTTCCCATGTCATCAGGTGTTTCATCTTCCTTTACATAAAGACCATCAGAATTTTTATTCACTACATAGTAATTATTTCCGTCTTTGATAACTTTTTCCCCGCTCTGAGTTCCTCCAGTCACATCATAAATAATATCAAACTTTGTTGCACCATTTACATCGTCACCGGAACGGACTGACTGCGCCTCGGGAGCAACTGCTTTACTTTCCGCAATAACAACTCTACCGCCTGCCATCAAAGTTGTAACCTCATTAGCTTTTTTGGTGCCATCTGATCCAATTGTCTCCATGGGGTTCAATTCTACCGCACCAGCAGGAATAGAGAAACTCGAAGGATTACCAAAGCCTTTTAAATCGTAAAGCTTTGTTTCATCTACATCCATTGTAGCTGAGGTTGATGCATTACCTCTAGGTTTTGAAGCAACTGTTCCATCTGTTTTCTTGTACACTGTTGTGCCTGCGTATCCATCAACAGTAACTGTGGATAATGACGAACTATTCAGCCTAGACATATCTGACATATCATTTACAAGAGACACTCTTACAAATGAATCAACAGAACCAGTATTAACTACTGAAACATCCTTGTTTACTTCCTGGCCAGGTGTCATATCCTTCGGGGGTGTAAAATCTTCCACAAGGCTTACGCCGTAGTCAGCTGTAGCCGTCAGTCTGTTGGTAACTTCGTCTTTGCTCGTAAACCACGCAAATGTTGTGCACACAAAAAAGATGAATTTTTTTTATAACTAATGGGATTCCCATGAATCTCCTGTTTCTTCGAGTTTACGCTTTAATGTTTCTTCAAGAAGGCAGAACGCAGGGATAAAGCTATCCCTGATAAGAAGAAGTAATTCATCAATTTTGTCTTCATTATAAATGTGGACGGAAGTATTTCGTTTTTTTAGCATTGTGATCCAAACTGTCGAGTCTTTTAAAAATCCGAATTTATAACCAAGCTGCAGGATTTCTTTAGGAGAACCGCTTTCTGCGCCATTTGCTCCATGGGTACGTAAAACTGCTTGTAAAGCTTTCCATGCTAACTCAAATGTCAGGTTGAATTGTCCGATCACACCAGTTCTGTAAATATCATTTTCATTTGCAAAATCAAAATCTGCTTTTTTTAAAATATTAAGACAATTAATGAAGTTATCTAGCTTTTTCATATATTATTACTCCGTCTTTTTTTATTTCACGATTAAGATCATCTGAGATGCCTGAATCAAGATCTATTATATCACATATAAGAAGAGAATTTAAATTTTCTTTTATGTCCCAGTAGAAAGAATCAATATTTGTTCCTTTGACGGCGAGATCAATATCGCTTTTTTCTGTGTTGTCGCCTCTTGCGCGAGAACCGAAAAGTATCACTTTTTCTAAATTATTCTTTATGGCTAATGCAATTATTTCCCGTTCTGTTCTCTCCGGCAGATGATATTTCATATCCAGACACTCCTCCTGTATAACAAGTGTAGAAACAATTCGCTTTGCTTAGTGTTTCTTTGATTTAATCGCGTCAGCGTCAGGTTAAAACTGCTTTGCAGTTATGACATGTCGCGATGCTTCGTCGCTTAACGCTTCGCGACATTGTGCCAAGTCGCTTACGCGACGGGCTACCCCAAGTTACAATAAATTTACCACTACTTTTAAAAAATAATAGCAGTTTTTGAGTTTATATAGTATTGTTGAATTACCCCTAACCCAATAATACAATAAACAGCAAACTGCTATGCTTATTGTATCATCATTTTCAGTATTTAACAATTATATATTTAATATTTTTTTCGTTTTTTATTTGTCCGCCGGTAATGTGTAAGAGAAAATTCTCGAAAAATGCTGCCGCGGGCGCCGGAAGAAGGCGCCGGAGAGGGAGAAAAAGCAGCACAAATGCCCGAAAAGACGAAAAATGCTGCCGCGGGCGCCGGAAAAAGGCGGTCATGAGAAAGAAAAATGCAAGGGGGAATCAGGCTTTGAATGACAACCATTTTACGTTCATTTTCTGAGAAACTATTGCGGCTGAATTTCTTTTGATATATATTAATTGCAGCAGCATATTATCCCGAAGGCAGCGGGAAAAGTCCGATTCGATCGTGAAATTGCCAATTCATAAAAATCCGAAGAAACGAGCGTAATATATAAATGGAAAAAATTTGTTTTGTTTTTACAAAAGAGTCTTTCTACATAGATAAGACTGCAGTTGAAGGCATGAGCATGAAGGGCGGCAGCGCGACTGGCAAAGACAGCGCGGTTGCGAGAGGCAAAGGAACCTCGGCAGAAAAGGGCGGCAGTGCGACTGGCAAAGACTCTGCCGCGGGCAGGAAGGATGCGCCAGGTGCTATCGACGGTAAGGCTGGCAGCGGAGCTGTAAAAAATGAAAATGAGTATTATGTGCTGATAGATAAATTTGTGAGAAAACCGTACATAACTTTCTATCAGCTTGCTTTTTCCGCCATGCCGGACTATCTTGATCCGGCGGGAGGTTATATTTACAGGCTTGCTGAAAAGTTTGTGGAGGATCTGGCGTCGGTTCCGGGACTTGAGATCAGCAGGGATCATACGGAGCTTGAGATTGATGATGATTCGCTTGAAACGCTTCTTGGAAGCGTGCCGTTCGCTATAGGAGCGGAATTTGTGACAAAGGCGTGGGTAAAGAGGCAGTACAGAAGATTTCTTTCCATATTTAAGAAGGAGATCAGGAGTTATCCGGGAAAAGTTTCGCTTTATTTTGCGGAGAAAAATGAGAAGCTGCATATTCCGGAGAGGGTGTTTTTCCATCTGGTTGAAAATCCCCAAGGGGAGCTGCCTTTCGCGTTTCTTGCCACATATGCGACGCGGAGCGGGAGCGGAGGAACGACGCAAAGCGTGAACGGAGGAACGACGCAAAGCGGGAGCGGAGAAACGACGCAAAGCGGGAGCGGAGGAACGACGCAAAGCGTGAGCGGAGGAACGACTCGAAGCGTGAACGGAGGAACGACGCAAAGCGTGAGCGGAGGCGTCAGGCACGTTCCGTTAAGGTATGCGCTGACGGAGTATAACGGCGATAAGGCGAAGCTTTTGGAGCTTCTTTCGTGTCTGAACAAGGCGGCGGAGGTTTCGGAGCTTATCGGCGAGTTTATGGATAACGGCGAGCTTTTTCACCCGCTTGCGCTGACTGCCGAAGAAACATACCGGCTTCTTAAGGACATTCCGAAATTAGAAGAAGTGGGAATACGCTGCCGTATTCCAAACTGGTGGAGAAAAAGATACAGCAATCTTTCGGTTTCGATTAAAGTCGGAGATGATAAGCCCAAGCTTTTGGGACTTGATTCGATTCTTTCGGTCACGCCGGAACTTACTCTGGACGGAGCCGCGCTAAGCAAAGACGAGATAAAAATGCTTCTTGAACAGTCGGAAGGACTGCTGCTTATCAAGGGCAAATGGATCGAAGTAGATCACGGGCGCCTTCAAAAGCTTCTTGAACAGCTTGAGAACCATAAGGAAACGATGACATTTTTAGAGGCGCTGCGTTCCGAAATTCTGCGTCCCGAACGAAATGAAGCAGACGACGAGGCGGTTGTTACCAACGGAAAATGGCTTAAGTCTTTTCTTAAAGAACTGAGAAATCCGTCCAAACTTAAAAAAATGCCGGTGCCGGAGAGCTTTAACGGAAGTTTGAGACCTTATCAGGATAACGGATTTAACTGGCTGATGCAGATGAACAGGTTAAAGTTCGGAGCGTGTCTTGCGGATGATATGGGACTGGGAAAGACGGTTCAGATACTTGCGTTTCTCGAAGCAGTACGTAAAGAGCGGCCGAAATCGAAAGCCCTTCTGGTGGTGCCGGCTTCATTGCTTGGAAACTGGAAGAAAGAAGCGGAGAAATTTGCGCCGCAGATGAGTATTTGTATTCTGTACGGAGGCAGTTCGAAGAAGCTGTCAGACTTTTTGCTTACAAATAATGCTTTTTTAACGGTGACCACATACCGCATGGCGTGTTCGGTTGAAGGAATTGAAAAAATAACGTGGGACTGCCTTATTCTCGATGAGGCGCAGGCTATAAAAAATCCGGGCACGATCCAGACAAAGAGGATTAAAAAGCTTAAAAGCAGGATGAGGATAGCGCTTACGGGAACGCCGATAGAAAATGAACTTTTCAACCTGTGGTCGATATTTGATTTCCTTAACAAAGGGCTTCTCGGAAGCTCTGAGGAATTTCGCGATTATTGCAAGGAGCTGCAGGAGCGTCCGGAAGGGTATGCCAAACTTAAAAATATGATAGCGCCGTTTATGCTCAGGAGAGTTAAGACGGACAAGAAGATAATCTCGGATCTGCCTGATAAATTCGAGAAAAATGACTATGTAGAGCTTTCAAAGAAACAGATCGTGCTTTACAAAAAACTGCTTTCCGAGACCGAAACCCTGCTTGTGGCAAGCAATGGAATGCAGCGCAGGGGATTGATACTGTCACTCCTGCTTCATTTGAAACAGATTTGCAATCATCCGGATCAGTATCTTGGTCAGGAGGAATATGATCCGGAGTTAAGCGGCAAGTTTGAAATGCTTGAACAGATCTGCCGGACTATTTATGAAAAGAGGGAAAGAGTGCTTGTATTTACACAGTTTAAGGAGCTGACGGGTTATCTTGACGATTTTCTTGCTCAGATATTTCGTTGCAGGGGCGGCGTGATCCACGGCGGTATCAGCGCAAATAAACGAGCTGAGCTTGTGGAACAATTTCAGGCGGAGGAATACATGCCTTACATGGTTTTGTCGGTGCGCGCGGGTGGAACGGGACTTAACCTTACCAAAGCAAGTCACGTCATACATTTTGACCGTTGGTGGAATCCGTCTGTGGAAAATCAGGCGACGGACAGGGCGTTCAGGATAGGGCAGGATAAAAATGTCATGGTTCATAAATTTATCTGCCAGGGCACGATAGAAGAAAAGATAGACAAGCTTATCGAGTCGAAGAGGGAGCTGGCAGAAAATGTCATCGGCTCCGGCGGCGAGAATTGGATAACCGAGATGAGCAACGAGGAGCTACTTTCGATGCTGCGTCTGGAAGTATAGAAATAAAAAATAAGACAGTTTGGCGGAGCGCCGCCCGAAAGAGCATAACGGCAGGACGCGCGAGAAAAAGGGAAAGTGCTGAAAAGCAGAAAAAGCAGAAAGAGCAGCAAGGGCTGAAAAGGCGCTTGGCGGAGCGCCGCCCGAAAACGGAAAGAGGTAAAACATGGCAAGGACGCGATATTGGGAAGAGATGAATTATCCGCAGCCGACAGATGCGCAATTAAAAAAAATATAAAAGAAACCAACCGGACTGCCGCCAGAAAAGGCAAGGTGCTGCATCCGATAATCATTTCCGGCAGGCAGATAACCAAAAGCTGGTGGGGCAGCGCATGGTGCACCAATCTGGAAAAATACGCGGATTTTGAGAACCGTCTCGACAGGGGAAAGAGATATGTCAGAAACGGCTCGGTAGTAGACCTGCAGATAGACAAGGGTAAGATAAGCGCGCGCGTTCAGGGAACAAGGAAGACGCCGTATAAAGTGGAGATACGCATAAGCCCCCTTTCGGAACGACAGATAGAAAATATTACCGACAAATGCGGTCTGAAAGTTGATAATCTGAACAAACTTTTATGCGGTGATTTTCCGCAGGAATTGAAAGAAGTATTCATAGACGAGGGCGGTATCTTCCCAAAACCGCGGGAGATATCTTTCAGCTGCAGCTGTCCGGACTGGGCTGTGATGTGCAAGCATGTGGCAGCGGCTTTATATGGAGTGGGTGCGAGGCTTGACGAAGACCCGCTGTTGTTCTTCACGCTGCGCGGCATTGATACGAACAGGTTTGTGGACGTCGTGATCGCCAACAGGACTGAAACCATGCTCGCGAATGTGAACAGACCGAGCAGGAGAATACTTGCGCAGGCGGATATAGGGGAGATATTCGGGGTGTGAGTTGGAGATGTTGTTGAAGCGGATTCGGGCGCTGTTGTAAGCCACATGGACATTGTTTTGAATTATATTCGGAAGGACATCAATATATGCTCGGAAGGATATTAATACATATTCGGAAGAATATCAATATATTCGGAAGGACATCAATATTGACTTGATATATTTCCGAACAATGTTTATAATGTAGGAAGTGATAGGCGTGAAGGAGAACTGTTTAAGTGAAATCTTGCAAAGAAATGTCGACAAAATGGGGGATATCAGAACGTAGGGTTACGCAGTATTGTAAGGAAGGGAAGATCCCGGGGGCTGTTAAGATCGGTAAGCACTGGCAGGTACCGGATGACGCAAAACGTCCTGTAGACAACCGTATCGTCACCGGCCGATATGTTAAAACAGAAAAGGAGGAGGGGAAAAACCGCTTCCTGTAGGGATATCTGATTATGTCTGTGCTCAATCTGAATACTACTATGTTGATAAAACTCTGCTGATCAAGGAGTTTCTGGATCGTAAGTCTTTTGTTTCATTATTTACCAGACCGAGACGATTCGGAAAGACACTGAACATGGATATGCTCAGGGTGTTCTTTGAGATTTCGGATGATGATACGAGTAAATTTTTTGTCAACAAGGCGATCTGGAAATGTGGGGAGGAATACAGAAAACATCAGGGAAAGTATCCTGTGATCTTTCTGACCTTTAAGGACGTCAAATATGATTTATGGAAAGCGACATTCGCGAAGATCACAGGACTTTTACAGGAAGAATTCGGAAGGCATACGGAACTAAGAACCAGTGATAAACTTGAAAAATATAATCCATGGTCGGTGATCAATTATCTTTCAAGAGGATGCCTGCCTCAGGCATATTGGGTAAACACGGGGAAAAATGAGATTTTGGAAGATGTGCTGAAAACTTCCACAGACGATATAAAGGAGAAATTGTTCTCACTCCTGCAAGGAGAACGAGTTGTCGCCAAAATAGATCAAAATGTGGTATATAGGTCACTTACGGAAGATCCCGCCAATATCTATAGTCTGAATCAAGAGCTGATATGTCGCACATAAGAAGGAAATTTTGATTTTTTTAATGTCACGGTAGAAAGGATCAATTAATTATCGCGCCGACCGAACTGCCATCGAACGAATGCGAGGGGGCGGTGCAAGATTTTCGAGGGGGAAGAAGCGGATGAGGAAGAACCGGATTCGATTTATCGTAAGGAACCATATAATGTCAATAAAGGATAGTTTTATAATACTGATGAAATCAGTAAAAATTCTCAGAACATTGTTGAAATTGTCAAAAATTCTCCATAAAAATAATTAGTAATTGTGCAAAGCAACTTGAACTACAAGCGTAAAAAATGATATCCCGTTTTCGACACTTGATAAAAAGCGAAGAGGCATTTTACCTTTTATTTAAAAGGAAATTTGCCTCTCTTTTAATTCTTTGAAT
>CACZSY010000004.1 GCA_902783965.1 uncultured Lachnospiraceae bacterium | reverse complement strand
ATCCATAACCGCTTCTTCTTTAGATTCGTGAACAAAACTGCTGACGGTAACATTTTTCTTTATAAGCTTTTTACCTGTTTTATCAGGATAATATACAACCACATTAAGATCCCTGAAACCGTTGACATTTCCGTTAACCACATCGACAAACGACTCTCCCGATATGTTTCCCGTATTATCATCATAGAAAAATGTCTGCTGCACACCTCCGACATAGAACTGCACATTCTTTATCCCCGGTATCTCGCAAAGGCTTAATATTATAGCCGCCCTTGTGAACAATTCCTTAACTCCTGTAAGTTCTGCATAGGTACCGTCAAATCTTATGATTATCCCATCGCTGTCCGTCAGCTCAAATTCCGGTTCATTAACTCCTGCCGGAATTACAGTCTGTGAAGAACCTCCGAATCTTTCATTTCTTAACGCATTCAATACCTGCTTTACATTCATCGCGGCGTCTATGGATTTATAGGTAAATATCTCATAAGACAGCCCGTCCTCATTCTCATTCAGATAATAAATCTTACTGCGCTTATCATCTGTGATCTTCTCGTTATTACTCAGCTTGCTGCAGCCCGCCGCAATTATACAAATGAACAGTACAGACATATTAAGCAGCAGCCGTGTCCAAGCCTGTCCTTCTTTAGAACAGGCACCTGAACATTGATCTGTTTTCTTATTATTAATATCCAATATTCTCACCTGCTCCTTTATTTGCTGTAGTTTAACGGGATTCTGACAGTAAATGTAGTTCCTTCTTTTTCTTTACTGTAAACCTTTATCGCGCCTTTATGAAGCAGTACAACGCTTCTCGTGATGGCAAGTCCAAGTCCCGTTCCGCCGGTCTCCCTTGACCTTGCTTTATCAACTCTATAGAATCTGTCAAAAATATGTTCCTGACAATCCTGCGGGATACCCACACCTGAGTCCGCAACTTTAACATAGAAAAATTTGTGGTCGGCGTTGAGAGAAACCCTGACCCAGCCGTCATCCTGATTATATTTAACAGCATTTTCTATAAGATTGGAAAATGCCTGAGCGAGCTTAACATCATCTACCTCCGCTTCAACCGGACGAAAGCTTTCAAAAATTATCTCTATATTTCTTTCCTTCGCTATAGGACGGATCCTCTTTAGCAGTATCTCCAGAAGTTCATTGATATTTGTCTTGCTCACACTTAGGCTGTCCGCCGATTTATCCATTCTTACCATCGAAAGAAGGTCTGTTATTATCTTATTCTCCCTGTCGATCTCATTGGCTATGTCAGTCATGAATTCCCTGTAGACCTCGGCCGGAACCGATTCCTGACTTGTCAGGGAATCCGCGAGAACTTTCATCGAAGTAATAGGCGTCTTAAGCTCATGAGAGACATTGGAAACAAATTCCTGTCTAGACTTTTCAAGCTGGTTAAGCCTGTTCATCATATTGTTGACGGCCTCGCTCATGGCTGAAAATTCGCGGAAATCATTGACTTCAACCTTTTCATCGATATAGCCTTCGGACAGTCTTTCAAGTGCTTTCCTGAATTTACGGAATACTCCCATAATCCTCATAAGACCGATTATTGCAAATGTCACTACGACCGCCATCAGAATAGTGGATATCGTCCACATTTTCCTTGCCATTCTCTGAGCCGATATATCGATCGTTTTCTCAGAATAAGAAAGGATCATGACGCCGCTTATGTAAGTCTTAGGTTCCGCGCCGTTCTTGCTTTCTTCCTTACTCCTGATCGGAAGTATGATCTGCACATATCCTTCATTGCTTAAGATACTTTCGCTGCCTTCGATAAGACATTTGGTGACTTCAGAAGAAATGCAGAGATTGCCGGTTTCTTTATTATATGTATCTTTGATTATTACAAAGTTGCCGTCGACTATAATAACTCTGCCGCCAAATACAGACGCTATTGTGTCAAGCTCGCTTGACGCGCTGTTATTGCCCTGAATATCTTCAACACTTTGTAAATTAAGGAATCCTGTTGAATTGATCGTATTAGAAATGATCGAACTGTAAGATCTTACCTCTTTTTGCAGATCTGCCTTTTCATTTTCAGTATAAAACCAGATAGCTCCCTTGGTAAGGATCAAAAGCGGAACCAGCCCTGCCGCCATGATAACAAGCAGCAGGACCATTCTCAAACTTCTTAAAGATTTTAATTTCTGTATAACGCCTTTAACATTAGCCTTGGAAGTAATAACCAACACCCCATTTTGTGTGTATATATTTCGGTTCGCTAGGATTTGCTTCAATCTTCTCACGGAGTCTTCTTACATGAACATCAACTGT
>CACZSY010000003.1 GCA_902783965.1 uncultured Lachnospiraceae bacterium | reverse complement strand
ATATTGCTATACAGTCTAATATTCGAAATGTGAATGTTCTCGCAGGTGAAAACGGTTCTGGTAAATCTACTGTAATCCAATATGTGATTGACTTATTAAATGATATCTATGAATGTGTCACAGGGTATGTTTGGAAACAAGATGGACACCATGATCCATGGGCTAATCGAAATCTGTTGGTCCTTGAAGGGATTGGACCTCGACAAAATGAGGCTGAGTGGTTTCTGCTTGATTATGTTCCAAGCCAGATTAAAAGCTTTCCTCCATTAATAAAAAATGGTTTCTCTGAAGACCGTCCAAATACATTTCGTTTTTTCTTTTGTAGTCCAATAGAACTAATCGAATTAAATAGAAGAAGGATAAATGACTCAAACACAGAGCAGTCCTATGCTGAGAATGGAATCATATCTCTTTTAAAAAAAACAAAGGTTGTCTATATGACAAACACTCTTACGAAGCGGGATTACATTCTTAAAGAGAATTCTGAAATGTATGATAGACGTCGGGATTTTTTTGTGTATGACTGCTCACTTGGTGCCAAAATGGGCTCCAGTATCACGCATTTTTTTGCATATGAGATTTACCGACAGGTTAAATATGTTTTTGATGGGAAGCAAAGACAATTACGTGAGAGGCTTAAGAAAGAAATTCCGGAATTTCCGTACCCTAATGCTTTACACATTCGCCCTAGGGTTAAAGAGATTCGTGAGATGTTCCAGAAAAAGATCCCGGATTGTCTTAGGCCTTATCTTGATAATCAAAACAGGAAAGAAGCATATTCCCCCAGTTATCTGTCAGATTTATTGAGTGCATTATGTATTGCATCTTATATCTTAAATGCGAACGGACGGCTTGATATCCCCTCCTATTCCAATGTACTTTGGAATCAAATAAATAATATGCAGATGAATGATGTTCAATCTTCGAAACGATGGAAGTACATCATGGAATTGCTATGGAATGCAGTCTCAGAGCATCTTCAGAACAGATATTTGGATAACAGGGTGAATGAATTTTTACTAAAATTAAAAGATCTATGTCTGGATTATCTGGACTTTCTTTACATAAACACACATACCCTTTTTTGTCAGTTTCAGCCTGTTTATGATGGAGAAGCTTTTGCGCTGGAATTGGATTCTATGGAGGATAATGAAACTCTTTACAATATACTAATAGAATTTATACAGAAATATCGATATACTTGCGAGCCTGTCTATACTATCGAATTTGATTGGGGTCTTAGCAGTGGTGAAGAAAGTATGTTGCGCCTATTCACAGATTTATACTATGTTTTTGACCGTGACTACAACATTGAGAGTAATGGGGCTTACACCATCTACAACAACGAGAGCCACCAACATGGACATGGGGATCCATGTGATACGGTAATACTATTTTTAGACGAGGCAGATTTGACCCTTCATCCTGAGTGGCAACGCAACCTGATTCACATTCTCACAGCTATTTTACCTGCAATCTATCCTGCACCAAATATAAAAGATATTCAGATAGTTCTCTCCACACATTCTCCTCTTTTATTGGGAGACGTTCCAGAAGAGAATATCACCTATATGTCGGCTGGTAATCAAGTTCATAAAGGAGAGACATCTGGTATGCTGGCAGCGCCCGGTGAAACCTTTGGACAGAATATTCACGTTATTTTAAAGGAAAGCTTTTTCTTGAGTAAAGGAACTGTGGGAGAGTTTGCAGCAAATAAAATTAATGCTACAGCGCGCAGATTATATGAGATTAGTGCACAGAATGAGAACACCTTGGTTCAGGTATCAAAGGAAGAGATGGATTCACTTAGAAAAACAGTTTCTCTTGTAGCTCCCGGTATTCTCCGTAACCAATTGGATCAACTTCTTCTTAGTGCTGAAAAATCCTTTTATAATGAGGATGAAGAGATGGTGGAGAGGATTATTCAAGCCAGTACCAAACTTTCTTTTAAAGATCGAAAACGATTGATAGACTCATTGCGACAGCAAGGAGAAAGATATGATTAAGATTGCTCCATATTATGCGCGTCCAGAGCAGGAAAGAAACGAAATATTAATGCTTTATCTGGATATGGTCGCTGATGTTGTACCTTTCTTGCGAAGTGATGTGTTGGATGGATTTCCTGTGGCAATTGCCGAAAAGCACCGAAAAAGAACTAAAGCATATATAGAAACTTTAAAAGGTAATGTTAATCTGGATGCACCCCCCAAGGAACAGGATGCACTTTTCGCACGAAAGATAATAAGTGATTACTCTGGGAACCTTCATGATTTCTTATATGAAGGCATTGAAGAAGGATCCTGTCATGTTAATCCACAGAATTTGCGTCATCTTTTAACTTTCAAAATGCCGCATGGGATATTGCCTGAGCCATTTTTGCAATTTAATGATAAAGAACATAAACCTGATGATTTATTGAATTACGTTTTTCGTTATAAAACATTTTCGAAACATTCCAAAATACATAATTTTCTACAAGCGTTAGGAGTAGATGTTTGCCCTTATTGTAATAGACAATATATTACGACTGTAGTGTTAGGGAAACACAGGCCACGTCCACAGTTGGATCACTTTAAAAACAAGAATAAATATCCATTTTTAGCACTTTCTATTAACAATCTCGTTCCAAGTTGTGGTGTTTGTAACCTTATAAAACATGATAAGGATATAGAGATTTTATACCCATACGAAGATGAAATGGGAGATTTATATACCTTCTCAACAAAATTTCCCGATGGAGTCATCACAACCCTCTTAACAGGAGCCACTTGCGCTCCTGAAGACTTTGATGTTGAATTGAAGGAAAACAAGTGCGCAACAAACACTTTGCTTGTCAAACAAGCAGGTAATTCTATTTCTGAGCTTGCGTTGGAAGCCCTTTATCAGTCTCATAAGAGCTATATCACTGACTTATATTTCCACCGCTATATCCATACAGAAAAGGCTATTGAAGACACTATTAATCAGTTTCCAAGGCTATTCAGCTTGCGTAAAAACCCTGCTCCAGATGAAAAGCTGATATTATCTGACGAAGAAATAATAGCAGCAAAAGAAATAATGAAACGTAGACTTGCGCTCATAGATTATCAACAGGAAATGTGGGGGAAGCGGCCACTTACAAAACTGACACATGATATTATGAAGGAGATTGATGAAAAAGAGAAGAAGTGGACTTGAGAGTAAGCTTTTTGCTTCTTTCTGAGAATATTTTATGTAGGAGATATGAAAGATGTTTGCAGCAAGTACATATGAAGAGATAGAGTCGATAGAACGGAAGATTGAGAATATGGAAATAGTAGTATTCTTGTTTGCTCGT
>CACZSY010000002.1 GCA_902783965.1 uncultured Lachnospiraceae bacterium | reverse complement strand
AATCAAAGACTATAGGATAGGTAACGTTATATCCCCTGATATGCTCAAGCACCCAATTTGCTTCCTCTCTTGCCTCAGCCTGTGATATCGCCGTTGAGAAGAAATATATGCCTACATCAACGCCATTCTCCAGCGCGCCTTTGATATTGTTTTCAAACTGTTCATCCATCTTGATGGTTCCGTATGTATAACCGCGGTAACCTATCCTGATGATAGCGTATGAGATTCCGTCTGCTTTTACTTTCTGCCAGTCTATCCTGCTCTGATGGGAGCTTACATCTATTCCGATCTTTCCTTGCGGATCACCGATCAGATTGGAGTATTCTCCACATACATAGACTCCCGCTTCTACTGTAATATACGGTCTTACCCTGAACCGCAGACTGTCATTCTGATCAGTTACTTTATAATCATAGGAATTCTTTTTAGTGCTTCCTATCCTGATCCACTTTGATTCACTGTCCGAATATTTCCACAGATCATATCCCGTCTGACCGCTGCTTTTCGTCCAGCTTACAGTATAAATATCATCAGACGTATACAAGCCGTTTAACTTTACAGGTTTTGGCGCCGTTGTAGTTCTTGACGCAGTCTTCTTTGCATTAAATGTCTCGTTTCCGAATTTCAGAACTGCCAAAACAACAAAATCATAATAAGTTGCGTCTTTTAATCCTGTAAATGTGATCCTGTTCTGATCAGTAGTCGTAAACAATTTATATTTACCTGTATCCGGATCCCTGTAATATGCCTTATATTGATAACCGTTATTAACAGGATCAAATTCTACGGTAAATCCGTCATCGGTATGTTTTACTACCCTGTATTCAGATATTCCGCTAAGATCCGTATTGATCCGTATCTCATCAGACATGATCCCGGTATAAACCTTGTCTTTATCAATACACCTTCCTGCCACTTTATAGAAAGTGAATGAATTGGGTTCAAGACCCGTAACAGTATATTCCGTTTCTTTGGTTACTCCGATAAGCTCTGTGCTTTCATCTTCCACACAGTATTTATATATTCCGTACTCATCGGCGCAATCAACTTTATTAAACGAAAATGATATCGAATCTGTTCCGATAGAAGTCTGGGTCAGTCCTTCAACCTTTGCTATCATGGTCTGGGCATCGCAGACAGCATATCCGGAACAATTCTTCCTGCCGTTGCTAAACAGTCTGTATGCCCTGACGATAACATAGTATTTCTTATCTATATCAAGATTTTCAAATACTATCTGAGTCTCCTTCTGGTTTACCGACCTTATCCTGCTTCCTCCCTTTTCATAAAGGTTAATCTGGTATCCTGAAGCATATAAAGATTGCGACCACTCAAATTTCAGGGTTTTGGCTCCCGTATATGAACACAAAAGATTTTCCACATCTTCCGGAACGCTTGTAAGTCCTATTTCTTTTTCTTCGGAAAAATATATCTTACTTGCGCAGATAACATAGCTTTTTATTTTATATAAATACTCTGTTGCCGGTTCAAGATGCTTAACTGTAAAACTATTGGTCGTTCTGATGCTCAAAAGTTTCCATGTGCTTTTATCATCGTCATATTTATATATATAATATCCCGACACGCCCTTTTGTTCATCCCATGATACGCCTGCGGTATCATTACCTTCAGAAGTATATCTGATGCCCGAAACAACAGCAGGGATCGTGATCGCAGTCAGTGTATCGGAATAGGCAGAATATGTTTTTTTGCCGTTGTTGTTTACATAAGCCCGTACCTTTATGTAATATATGGTCGAAGGTTCAAGACCGTTGATCAAAAGATTTGCGTAAGTAGAATCGATATTTTTAATAATTTTTCCGGTCCTGTCAGATACCTGGATCTGATATCCTCCGGCTCCTGATACTTTATCGTAAGCTATGACTAAAGCCTTGGTAAATTCTTTAGTTACTCGGACGTTTTCTACTTTTTTCAGTTTCGCGGCATATGCGTCGGAAGAAACCATCAAAAGTATCCCGAAGCATAATACCGTCATTATAACATAAAGCCTTCTATGATTACGGCTAAAACTCATCTGATCACCCTTTTCAGCTCAATCGCGGCGTTCCTCAATCTTAAACATTTATGGTCGCCTTCAGACCGAGTATTTCTTTATTTTCTTCAATAACCGGTTTTACATAATTCTCAATAAATTCATCTACCTGCATTGACGCGCATCCGGTATACTTTGACGGATCCATTGATCTTTTAAGTTCTTCAAGACTTATATTAAATGCAGGATCCGCAGCAATAAGTTCAAGAAGATTATTGTCAAGTCCTTTTGCCTTAACATTCTGTCCTGCTTCCATTGAAAGCTGTCTTATCCTTTCATGAAGCTCCTGTCTGTCTCCGCCGTTCTTTACGGCATCCATCATGATGTTCTCTGTTGCTATGAAAGGAAGTTCGGACATGAGTCTCTTTTCTATGACTTTCGGATATACCACAAGTCCGTCAACCACGTTAAGGTACAGATCAAGGATACCGTCAACCGCCAGGAATCCCTCCGGAATGCTGAGTCTCTTATTGGCCGAATCATCAAGCGTTCTCTCAAACCACTGAGTTGAAGCCACAAGCGCCGGATTCATCGTATCAGCCATAACATAATTCGCAAGACTTGCTATTCTCTCGCTTCTCATCGGGTTTCTCTTATAAGCCATCGCTGAAGAACCGATCTGTGTCTTTTCAAACGGCTCTTCGATCTCTTTCAGATGCTGCAGCAGTCTGATATCGTTGGAGAACTTATGAGCGCTCACAGCTATACCCGCAAGCACGTTAAGCACCCTCTGATCTATTTTTCTTGAATAAGTCTGTCCTGAAACAGGATAGCAGGCTTTAAAGCCCATCTTCTCCGCGATCCTCTTGTCAAGTTCCTTGACTTTCTCAAAATCCCCGTCAAAAAGCTCCAGAAAGCTGGCCTGTGTTCCGGTCGTGCCCTTTGAGCCGAGAAGCTTCATGCTTCCGATAACATAGTCAATATCTTCAAGATCGAGCAGCAGGTCATGAAGCCATAATGTCGCGCGCTTTCCTACAGTTGTAGGCTGCGCAGGCTGGAAATGAGTGAACGCAAGCGTAGGCTGCGCCTTATATTTATCCGCAAATCCCGCAAGTTCATTAATGACATTTATAAGCTTTGTCCTTACAAGCTTAAGTCCCTCAGTCATGATAATGATATCTGTATTGTCTCCAACATAACATGAAGTAGCACCAAGATGGATAATACCCTTCGCCTTAGGGCACTGAACTCCGTAAGCATAGACATGGCTCATAACGTCATGTCTTACAACCGCTTCTCTTTCTTTGGCAACTTCAAAATTGATATCTTCGGCATTCGCCTTTAGTTCATCTATCTGCTCCTGTGTTATATCAAGACCGAGTTCCTTCTCAGTCTCGGCCAATGCTATCCACAGCTTTCTCCATGTCTTAAACTTCTTATCCGGTGAAAAAATATACTGCATCTGTCTGCTGGCATATCTTTCCGACAACGGGCTTACATATCTGTCGTAACTCATATCTTACCTCCATTATACAATAATCTTGTTGTCATCAGGTATTTTGACGCTGTATGTCGAAAGAAACACACCTTATAATATACCAATGAATCGCTCTGTTGGCAATGGTTAAATTAAGGAAAAAAGGCAGTCTTTTAAATTAAGGAAAAAAGGCAGCCTTTTTAACAAAGGCTGCCTGAATATT
>CACZSY010000001.1 GCA_902783965.1 uncultured Lachnospiraceae bacterium | reverse complement strand
TTGCTTGCTCAATACCACGAGCCATCTTTGCGTCAAACTCCTCTTTTGTCATTTCATCAAGAGATGCAGGTCTTGTATCCGGTATGTACGGACGAAAAGGAAGACCTCTCCAAAGAATTATCTGCCTATAGAACATGTTTATTCCGCTTGAGGCGGATATACCAAGCTGCGAAAGAATAGCTTCAGCTTCTTCTTTTATCTGTGGTTCTACTCTTGCCATAACATTTGAACTTTTTACTGCCATAATATGCACCACCTTTCTATAATAATATTATGTCACTTCGTATATCGTCTTGCAATACATATTTCTATTTTTCAATTAATTTATAATATTTATTGGTGTCAAATTAGTAACATTTTTATTGGCTGAATTATAGTTATAGCTTTTCAAATATTTACTCGTATTCGTCTATAAAGCTATGAAATCATTTACTGTTCAACCATTCTCTTATCGCTGCGATATCTTCCTGCTGTGGGACACAATGGTTATTATCATCATGCGAAATGAATCTGCATTCGATATTGTTTTTAAGCTTCATGTAGAGATCCTCTGCCTGACTGTACGAAACCCGTTGATCTCCTTTGCTGTGGATGATCAGCACCGGGATCTTGATCTCATCCGCCCAATACACGGCTGAACGCATTTTGTACTCTTCAGGATTTTCCTGCGGCGTACAGCCTATCGTTTCGATAAGAACCTGTTTCATGTCATCATCGCTGCTTTCATAGCAATCAAACAAATCTGTAACGGCGCTCATGGCAATGATCCGCTTGATCCTATTGTCTTTTCGCGCCGCCGGGTAAGTCATCACGCCGCCGCGTGAGGCGCCCAGAACGCAAAAATCATCCATATCAATGAACGAAAACCGGTTTTCACACAGATCGATCAATCTGATGACGTCATTAAGATCGTCACCTCCAAATTGGTCGTTACCCTCTGAGCCGCCGCAGCCCCTGTACTGCGATGCAACCACTATACGGCCGCAAAGGGCACAGGCGCTTGCGGTAGTTTCTTTTTCAAGTTTTCCGTAATCCCTGTTACCGCCGTGATTATACATCAGGCATTTGCCTGGCTTTTGCGTTTGCGCTAATGCATTGGGTATGGAAATATATGCGTTGATCTTCAGACCGTCTGAAAGATAGGTGAATTGGTACGACGTACAGATTGCTGCAAGATCTTCGCTCAGATCGACCTTTTTGATATTGAAAACCTCACTGTTTTCGTAGTTCTCAAAATGGTATATGTCACTCTTTTCTGCTGGATCTGTATTTTCAGACCGGCATGCAGTTAATGAAACAATAATAAGTATGATCGACAATAATATACTGATTGATCTTTTTGTATTCACGACAAATAAACCTCCAAAACATTTATATTGTAATAAAAAAACGCAAGGAAACTTGTGTGTTTTCCTTACGTTTTAGATAGTGGAGCTAAGGGGAATCGAACCCCTGTCCAAAAACCCGTCCGTCGCAACTTCTTCCATCACAGTCTTCCTTTTAACATTTCCTCCATTCTTCGCCGAAAGACAGGCTAAGAACTTCAGTAGCTTCATAAATCTTCATCCGCCTCAAAGCTTTGACGGTGAAGTTCCCCGCAGAGATGATGCCGCTTACCCATGCAGCGGGTGACATGAGGGCGACAAGCTGCAATTAGGCAGCTAACGCTACGTTTTCGTCTGCGTTTAAATTTAAAGTTTCCAGCTTATTAACGAGGTTCCGGAGTCCCCGGATGGCTTATGCAATTTCAAGATCCCTGTCGAAACCAGTACAACCCCTGGTTTATCAGGCAGGAAAGACAAAGCTTACGCTTCATCTTCCTCTGTCTGTAATTATGATCTTAACGAAAACTGCTGTTGCATATTAACGTTGATCCTGCGGATTCATATTAATATGCACGCGACTTCGTCGCTTAACGCTTATCGACATTAAACCACAGAATAATCTTTTTGTAAAGATTTTTCAATGATCATATCAGCATTTTAATCTTTTCTTAATATAAAGACTTTTTATTCATAAAGCGGATACTTTTCTGTAAGCTCCTTAACCATTGCAAGCGCTTTCTCGGTGCTTCCCTCTTGGGCCTTTACAAGT